>JAYTTR010000301.1:0-6613 GCA_043744935.1 Gemmatimonadaceae bacterium | reverse complement strand
CTAATCGTTCAGCAATCGTCCATCCGGCGCGACCGGTTTCGAGCGCGCGCAACGCTTTCTGAAACGCCTCCTTGAACGTGCGCCCAATCGCCATCGACTCACCGACAGATTTCATCTGCGTGGTCAGTCCGGGATCGGCAGCCGCGAACTTCTCGAACGCAAAGCGCGGACATTTGACGACGACGTAGTCCAACACGGGTTCGAAGCTCGCAGGCGTGGTGCGCGTAATATCGTTTGGCACTTCATCCAGCGTGAATCCCACCGCGAGCTTTGCACCGATACGCGCAATGGGAAATCCCGTGGCTTTTGAGGCGAGCGCCGATGAACGCGAGACACGCGGATTCATCTCGATCACGATCAGATCGCCGTTTTGCGGATTCACCGCGAACTGGATGTTGCAGCCACCAGCGTCGACACCGATTTCGCGAATGATCGCCACCGCCGCGTCGCGCATGGTTTGATATTCCCGATCACTGAGCGTCATCGATGGAGCGACCGTTATCGAATCGCCCGTGTGCACACCCATTGGGTCGAGATTCTCGATCGAACACACAATGACCACGTTATCCGCGTGATCACGCATCACTTCGAGTTCGTACTCCTTCCAGCCGAGCAAGGACAGCTCGACCAGCACCGAATGCACCGGTGACAGATCGAGACCACGACGCACGATGGTTTCGAACTCTTCGCGATTATACGCAATACCACCGCCGGTGCCGCCGAGTGTAAATGACGGACGAATGATCGCCGGAAAGCCAGTTTCCTCGACCGCGTCGAACGCCTGATCGACTGTTGTCACGGTGCGACCGGCAGCACACGTGAGCCCGATACGTTCCATCGCCTCGGCAAACAGCGCCCGATCTTCTGCAACGCGGATAGCCCGTGCGTTGGCGCCGATCAACTCGCAGTTGTACCGGGCGAGGACGCCGCGATCAGAAAGCGTCAGCGCAACGTTGAGCGCCGTTTGCCCACCCATTGTCGGGAGGATGGCATCCGGACGTTCGCGCGCAATCACTTTCTCGACAAACTCTGGTGTGACCGGTTCGATGTACGTGCGATCGGCAAATTCCGGATCCGTCATTATGGTTGCCGGATTTGAATTTACGAGAATGACCTCGTACCCTTCCTCACGCAGCGCCTTGATCGCCTGCGTTCCAGAGTAGTCGAATTCGGCGGCCTGACCGATCACGATCGGCCCGGAGCCGATCACGAGAATGCGGTGCAGGTCAGTGCGTCGCGGCATGGAGAAGATCGTCGATGATGTCGTCGAATGTGCGCGTCGCGCGCCATCCGGTCGTGAGTTGCAGCTTGAGAGAATTGCCAACCAGCGAGGGCACATCGACCGGACGCACGAGCGCCGGATCTTCGGCCAGCGTTGCCGACACCTGTGCCCGCCTCAGCACGCGCTCGACGATGGCAGCCACCGAATAACCATCACCGCTGGCCACGTTGTACACCTCGCCCGGTGCGCCCCGCTGACAGAGTAAAATATACGCGGCAACAACGTCACTTACATGCAGAAAATCGCGCACCGGCGTCGTATTCCCCAACAACAATGGCGTGCCCGCCGGTGCGCTCCGCAACGCGACCGCGCGAGCGACCAATGCCGGCAGGAGAAATCGCGATTCCTGTCCCGGCCCACTGTGGTTAAAGCTACGCGCAACGACAACACGGAGGCCCGTCGCACGCCATTGCTGCAGCGCCAGAACTTCCTGCGCGGCCTTCGTTGCCGCATACACGGTGCGTGGAAACAGCGGTGCCGTTTCAACGAGCGGAATATCAACGTCGTCATGTCGACCATACTGTTCGCCACTGCCAACAATCAGCACCGTGGGATCACCATTCCCGGCGTCGCGCGCACGGCCCACTGCGTGCAGTAGACGCGCGGTCGCCGTCACGTTGATGTCCCACGCCAACGCAGGATCGGCCACTGCCGTTGGTAGATGTGAAATGGCCGCCAGGTGCACGACATAGTCCGGACGCGCCGCATTCACCACAGCGTTCACATAGTCGTCGCTGCGCAGATCACCGAACATCCACTCAATCGGTGCCGTGTGCTCGTTCAGCCGATGTGACGCGACCACCGCACTTGGCTCAGTCGCGAGTGCTGTGACCGCCATTCCGTCACGCCGGAATGCGTCCGTCAACCAACGACCGACGAAGCCGGCGGCGCCTGTTATCAGGACGCGCATGGCAGGCCTCGTGCCATTGATTTGCCTGGTCGCGGCGTCACCGCGACCGAGAATGCCGTTCGAGATCGGCCTCGACCATCATGCGCACCAATTCAGGAAAAGCAACACGCGGCTGCCACCCAAGCGTCTCCCTGGCCTTGGACGGATCGCCCACCAGGAGATCGACTTCCGCAGGACGGAAGAACTTTTCATCGTGCACGACGTAGTTGCGATAATCGAGATCCACAACGCTGAACGCTGCGTCCAGGAATTCGCGCACCGAGTACGTTTTGCCCGTGCTGATGACGTAATCGTCCGGCTCGTCTTGCTGCAACATGCGCCACATCGCGTCGACGTAGTCGCCCGCAAATCCCCAATCACGACGCGCATCAATGTTCCCGAGGCGCACTTCCTGTGCCTTGCCGAGTTTTATACGTGCGACGGCGTCGGTGATTTTACGCGTGACGAACTCAAGCCCGCGACGCGGAGATTCGTGATTGAATAAGATGCCGGAGACCGCGAAGAGGTTGAAGCTTTCGCGGTAATTCACCGTGATCCAATGTCCGTATACTTTCGCGACACCGTATGGCGAGCGTGGGTAGAACGGAGTGGATTCTCGCTGCGGCGTCTCGACAACTTTTCCAAACTGCTCGCTCGAACTCGCTTGATAGAATCTTGATTTCGGCGCGGCTTTTCGCATCGCTTCGAGCATTCGTGTTACGCCAAGGGCCGTGAACTCACCAGTGAGGACCGGTTGCGTCCACGACGTTTGCACAAAACTTTGTGCGGCGAGATTGTAGATCTCGTCGGGCTCTGCAGCTTGCACGACATCTGTGAGTGACGTTTGATCGAGCAGGTCGGCCGACACTAATTCGACGCGATCGACCAGATGCGCAATACGCTCATACGGTGTGGTGGACGAACGACGAACGACGCCAACGACACGATAGCCCTTCTCGAGTAAGTGTTCGGCGAGATACGAACCATCTTGGCCAGTAATGCCGGTAATGAGCGCAGTTTTCATGACGGTGAGTCGGAGGGCGGAATAGGCCTGTGCGTGGCGCGAGGTACCGATGCACAAAAGCGGAGAGCCCGAGTGTCGCGAGCTCCCCGCTTTGATGTGCTCACGAACAAGTCAGACGGCGGCGACCTGTCCACGCGGCGCGCGCGGCACTTTGCCGGCCGCGAGACAACGCGTGCAGACCTTCACCTTGATGATCTTGTCGCCGGACACGGTGCGCACGACCTGGAGGTTGGGCTTCCATGTACGACGCGTCTTGTTGTTGGCGTGCGAGACACTGTTGCCGAACGCGACGCCTTTGTCACAGTGGTAGCAACGACTGCGGTTGATGGCCATGTGGGTGCGTCCCGTCAGCTAAGGATCAATTCGATCCGCGCCATTTCTGCACCATCACCCTTGCGGTGACCGGTCTTCAGAATGCGCGTATATCCACCTTGTCGCGTAGCGAACTTCGGACCGACCTCTTGAAAGAGCTTGTCGGCTGCTTCGCGTTTGGAGATGTGCTTGCCAGCGAGTCGACGCGCGTGAAGCGTGCCGGTGCGGGCTTTGGTGATGAGCTTCTCGACGAACGGACGCAGTTCCTTGGCCTTGGCCTCGGTGGTTTCGATCGCGCCGGACTCGATGAGCGAGGTGGCGAGATTGCGGAGCAACGCCAAGCGCTGCTCACTGGTCCGCCGAAGTTGGCGATTGGCCTTACGATGGCGCATGGGTATTACTCCTCGTCTTCGTCGTCGTCTGGCGCATTTTCGGCAGCGCGGCTGGGCGCCGTACCCATGTCGAGGATACGGACACCGTCCGCACTCTCTTCATAGCGCATGCCAAAATTGAGCCCTTCCTTCTCGAGCAGCGCGGCGATTTCCTGCAATGACTTCTTCCCGAAGTTCTTGACTTGCAGAATTTGCGCCTCGGTCTGGCGAACCAGATCACCGAGCGAGCGGATGTTGGAGTTCTTGAGTGAATTAACTGAACGCACCGACAATTCGAGGTCATCGATTGGCGTGCGGAACAACTCGGCGAGGCGAAGTGCATCACTGTTTGCGCCATCGCCAGCCGCGCCGGGCTGGGCTGACGCAGACGATCCGAAGCCCACGAAATACTGGAAGTGGGTTTGCGCGAGCGCTGCGGCATAGCTGACCGCTTCTTCCGGCGACATCGTGCCGTTGGTTTCGACGGTAAGCGACAACCGATCGTAGTCGGTGCGCTGACCGACGCGAGTTTCCGCGACGGTGAAGTTGGCCCGACGGACCGGGCTGTAAATCGCATCGATTTTGACGACATCAACCGAGAGTGACTTTTCCGGCGGATGCTGATCGCTCTCGATGTACCCACGTCCCTTGTTCACGTACAATTCAACGTTCAACTCACGATCATCCGTGATGGTGAACAAATGATGCGACGGATTGATCACCTTCGCGCCACCAACGGCGTCCACCTGAATATCTCCGGCCGTGACATGACCGGGACCGGTTTTGTTGATGCGGAGCACGGCCTGCTCGACATCATCTGGCAACGCGAGCGTCAGCGTTTTCAGATTGCCGATAATCTGGTGTACATCTTCCACGACACCCTGAATAGTCTGGTGTTCGTGCACGACGCCGTCGATACGAAACGCCCACACCGCGGACCCGCGCAGCGACGACAGCAACAGTCGACGCATCGCGTTGCCCAACGTATGACCGAAACCGCGCTCAAGCGGCTGTAAGCGAAATTCTGCAACGTTGGGTGTATCCTCGCGCTTTGTCGCTTCGACGAGCTGCGGACGGACGAGCCCACTAAGATCGATCGTGTTCGCCATGATGTAGAAAGTCCTGTGATGGTCACACCGGGGAAATGCGGCCCCGGCGACGCTCTGCCCCGCCCCGAACGCGCGGCAGATCCGTATGGGAGTTCGGGTCCCGACCGTCGGTGATCTGTGCACGCACACACCACCAACAAGTTTTGCTGCGTGTCGACGCGCACCACGGCGCGTCGACCCTGCGACGCACTACTTGGAGTACAACTCGACGACGAGCTGTTCCTGCGCAGCGAGCGGAATTGCCGTACGCTGCGGCTTCTCGAGCACGCGACCGCTGTATGACTCCTTGTCAACGGCGATCCACGAAGGCGTTGTGCCACGGGCACTCTGCTCCATCGCGGCCATCACGAGAATCATCTCTCGCGACGATTGCTTCACGCGCACTTCTTCACCCGGACGCACCTGATATGACGGCACGTCGAGAATACGCTGCTTGACTTCAACATGACGATGGCGAATGAGCTGACGCGCTGCCTTGCGGCTGGGCGCAAATCCCATACGGTAAATCACGTTGTCAAGACGAGTTTCCAACGCGGCCAGCAGGTTGTGACCCGTGATGCCCGGCGTTGACGCGACACGATCAAACGTGTTGCGGAACTGCTTCTCGCTGATGCCATAGATGCGCTTGATCTTCTGCTTCTCGCGCAACTGTTTGGCGTACTCTGACACTTTCTTCCGGCGCGCGGTGGACTGGCCGTGCTGGCCCGGCGCATACGGACGGCGTTCCACCGGACATTTTTCGGTGAAGCACTTGGTGCCCTTGAGGAACAACTTCGTGCCTTCCCGACGGCACTGACGGCAGCTGGGACCTGTATAACGTGCCATGGTCAGACCCTCCGACGCTTGGGGGGACGGCAACCATTGTGCGGGATCGGCGTGACGTCACGGATGGACTTCACCTGGAGACCCGCAGCGGCAAGCGCTTGGATGGCCGACTCGCGGCCACTACCTGGACCTTGCACGCGCACATGAACCCGACGGACGCCAAGGGTGAGCGCTTCGCGCGCGCACTGCTCGGAGGCCACGGTTGCGGCGAATGGCGTCGACTTCTTCGATCCCTTGAAGCCAGCCTTGCCCGATGATCCCCACGACACCGTGTTGCCATGCATGTCGGTGATGGTGATGGTCGTGTTGTTGAACGTGGCGCTGACGTGGGCAATACCTTCGGCCTCGACGACGCGCTTGGATTTCTTTGCGGTTGCCATGGCTTATTTGGTCACCTTCTTTTTGCCCGCGATAGCGCGGCGCGGCCCCTTCTTGGTGCGCGCGTTTGTGTGCGTCCGCTGCCCGCGGACCGGCAACCCACGGCGATGACGCGTGCCGCGATACGAGCCGATGTCCATGAGGCGCTTGATGTTCATCGCGACTTCGGTGCGCAAGGCCCCTTCGACGCGATGATTGCGCTCAATTTCCTGGCGGAGCTTATTGACATCAGCGTCCGACAAATCCTTGATGCGTTGCGCCGGACTGACGCCCGCTGCTTCGAGAATGCGCTGCGCCATCGCGCGGCCAATTCCGAAAATGTACGTGAGGCCGATCTCGACCTTTTTGTCGCGTGGGAGATCGACGCCTGCGATACGTGCCATGTGTTAGCGCTCCCCTCAGCCTTGACGCTGTTTGTGCTTG
>JAYTTR010000300.1:0-6614 GCA_043744935.1 Gemmatimonadaceae bacterium | reverse complement strand
CCAACCCCAACCCCGCACCGCTGGCGATCGCATCGCTGACCAACACGCTCCCCTCGCCATCATGTTCGGGCAACGCGCGCACAAACCGATCAAAAATGCGCGGACGCAATTCGGCCGCGATGCCGCGCCCGGTATCAGCCACCACGAACGCCACGTCCTGCAGTGTGGCGGTGAAGGTCACACTGATCTTTCCACCCTCAGGCGTATTCTTGAGGGCATTGTCGAGAAGATTGAGCAACAATCGTCGCAGCAAAGCGCGATCACCATTCACCGCGCTTACCGGCGTTGCCTCGGTCAGCAAGACACACTCCAAGGCAACGCACCGCGAGACAGCGATGCTGCGCACGCTGCGCACACCGGCCACGAGGAGCTCCGCAACATCGATACGTTCGCGACGGTCCAATGGACCACCCGCATCTGTGCGTGCCAACAAAAACAGGTCGTCGACAATGCGCGTCAACCGCACGGATTCGTCGCGAATAATCGCCATGGCTTCACGATACTCGTGTTCGTCGCGCACCGGACGCTGTAGCGTCACGTCGGCTTCGCCCCGAACAATGGCAATGGGCGTGCGCAACTCATGCGACGCATCCGCAACAAACTGTTTCTGCTTGCGAAACGCCACATCCACTCGGCCAAGGAGATCGTTGATCACCGTCGCCAATCGGCCGAGTTCATCGTGGGCGTTTACAACGGGGAGACGTTCGTTGAGCGTTGCGGCCGAAATACGCGCCGCGCGCGCGGCCATTTCGTCCATTGGTTCGAGGCTGCGTCGCGCAATCGCGTACCCGGTCACGATAGCGACGAGCAGTGCGATCGGGATCGCAAAAAACAATGTGCGACGCACTCGGTTCAGCACGGCCATATCGTCGTCGTCAGAACGCAACACACCCACGTGCAACGCTGGCTCCTCGGCGTTGTCGGGACCCGGCGCGAGTCGAATCACCGCCGCGCGCCACGCGACATCATCAATGCGCACGGTGCGCAACACCACATCACCGGTCACGCTGGATTCGCGAAAGAGATCGCGCACCGGTGCTGGCATATTGACCGTGTCGCGATCGGCAGGTCGCGCAACAGCGACCGGAATGGTTGGCTGTGTACTACCCGGACGCGGCCGAACGGGACTGCGACTCGCGGCGACAACACGTGCGGCTTCGTCGGCAATAAACACATCAAGATTTCCCGTGCGTAGTTCACGGAGTGCATTTCGTGCCGCTTCGCCGCGTCCACGTGCTACTTCGCCTCTGGCACGCACTGTGTAGCGTTCGGCCACCACCGCGCCGGCAATGGCGCGTGCGGACTCACGCACGGTCGCGTCGCCACGATCACGGAGGACGGATTCCAACGTGAACCATCCAGCCGTGGCAAATGCGATAAGGACAAGTGCGAGTACACTCGCGTTCCACAGCGTGAGTCGTAGACGGATCGATGGACGAAATCGACGCAGCATGAGGCGAGTGTGTGACGCCTATGCGGGTGCAGTTTCTGACAGCATGTAGCCAGCGCCACGCCGCGTATGAATGAGCGGTGTCCACGGTGCGCGATCAATCTTGCCACGCAACCGATTTACGTACACTTCAACAGCATTGGTGAACGGATCGTGATTATCGTCCCACACGTGCGCGACGATGTCGGCACGCGAGACGACCTGCCCCGCGTGACGTGCCAGCAGATCGAGCAACGCGTATTCCTTCGCGGTAAGTGCGAGTTGCACCCCAGCGCGCGTTACGGCATGTGCGTGTACGTCAATTTCAAGATCACCAATGCGCCGTTGTATAGGTTGCAAAGATTCTGGTCGACGCAACAGTGCGCGCAGCCGCGCCAAGAGTTCACCAAAATCAAACGGCTTTGTGAGATAGTCATCAGCGCCGATGTCGAGACCAGCGATGCGATCCGCGATGGCATCGCGCGCGGTGAGCATCAACACCGGCGTGCGCAATCCACGCGCGCGCAATTCTCGACACACCGTAATGCCGTCGGCACCCGGCAACATGACATCGAGAATAATCGCGTCATAGCTGTTGACGACCGCTTGTACGATGGCATCGCGACCGTTGCCGCACACATCCACGGCATACGCCTCTTCTCTTAGACCCCGGGCGATCACCCGAGCCAATTTCGGGTCATCCTCGACAACGAGCAGACGCACAGGTGGCGGAGTGACAGGTGGACGACGATCCCGGACGAACCGGATGCGGTCGTTAATCGGCGGTTAAGGTCGAGTCTCCTAACGTTCCGCCCGCAAGGAATAACTAAGCGCGTTACACACGCTGCGATGGGTGCGCGGTCAGCACAAGCTATTCATGCTCAGCGGATTCCTTGCTCAACACATTTTTATTACTCTCCCCCCGGAGTTTCTGCGTGAACCGTATTCGCCTCGTCATCGCTACTACCACGCTCGTGATTGCCAGCACTGCCTCGGCGCAGCCGCCCGCGAAGACGGCCAAACCGGCCGCCGCGCCAGCGATGGCCGCGCCAGCGATGGCTGCTCCGTCAACGGCCGCACCGGCTGCGAAGCCCGCGATGGCGCCAGCCGCGAAGATGGCTGACACGACGAAGAAGATGGCCGCCAAGCCTGACTCGACCAAGAAGAAAGTCAGGAAGATAAAAAAGGGCTGATATTGGTTTCCACCGTTCCGCCAACTAGGGGCGGGACCCGAAGCGAGCGGACGGTGGTTGCTCACAAAGTGTCCGGGGAAACCCGGGCACTTTGTGCGTTTGCCCGTTCGGCCGGTCGACGTCGAAACCAACTCGCCACGAGATAAAATTCGTCGAGGTCGTGTGTGGGAATGTCTGCGCCCGTCATATCCGGACCATCATAAATACGATTTGCCAATTGCTCGAGCGCTTCATAAGCGGCCGCAGATTTTGGCGCCGGCACCTCGGCGCGCACGGTACCACGCCGAATGAGGTAGATCCACGCCGCGCCATCCGTTCCTACAGCGTGATAGCGAAACGTGAGTCGATCGACGTTTGCGTGAAAGTGCTGGACTCGCTCGTGCAACCAGGACACCCGCTCCAATCGGTCTCGCAGCATGGCCGCGCGTTCGAACTCCATCAATTGCGATGCGGCCGACATGGCCGATTGCAATCGCACAACCGGAATATCACTGCGCCCTTCGAGAAACGCGCGCACGTGCAACGCGGCTTCGCGATACACGGTGCCGTCACCCCCACCGATGCACGGACCGGCGCAGGTGCCGAGGTCGTGGCGAAGACATCCGGGTGCACGGGTTCGTCCGCCGCGTCCAGCGCGCGTGGTCGCATCTGTCCGAAACCACAATGGACTGTCGGTTGCGCGACGGACCGTGTCATCGAGTGTACAATCACGAATGCCCATCGTATCTGCGAGAGATCGCACCGCCTCACGCAGGCGACCAATGCGACGAAACGGTCCGAACAGCGCGACGGCAGATGGATCGTCAGAACGCGGTACGACGCGCAATCCTGGGACTGCACCTCCGGTCAAAGCGACGTAGCCCCGCGGCCAGTCGTCGGTCACCATCATCGCATTAAACGTTGGACGATGAAGTTTTATAAGACGGAGTTCACGCAACAAGGCACCAAATTCTGTCGCTGTGTACTCCCATTCAATGTGAAACGCATGCCGAAGAATACGCGCGGCCTTGTCGCGCTTCCCACGCGCTCGAAAATACGACAGGAGTCGCGTTCGAAGCGCGCGGGATTGCCCAACATACAACACCATGCCCGACGGCCCCAACATGCGATACACGCCCGGGCGATTCTCGCAGTCCGCACGCACGAGATCGCGCAGCGCTTTTCGTTGTACCGTGGTGGATGTCGGAGGACGTACATGCTTTCGTCGACGAGCCTTCGGCTCTGCAACGGGTACTTCGGTTGGCAAGTCGGGGCGTGGCTCCACGCCGGAATGCTATGCGTTCGCGTCGGTGTGCGAAATGGTTTCGACGGTCGGCGCCGAAAAACTTTCGTCGTACGCGAGCGATGCACGAAACGCGGCAGCGTCACGACGAATGGTCACCAGTTCCGGCTCCGGAATCTTTTCAACATGTCGAATCATCATTGACATGCGGGGATGTTTTACAAAACGTTCGCGATGTCGATCCAGGAAATCCCAATACAACACATTGAACGGACACGCCGTGTCACCGCTGCGCTGCTTCACATCGTACTGACACGACGCACAGTAGTTGCTCATGCGATTCACGTACGCGCCTGATGCAACGTATGGCTTGGAGGCGAGTGCACCACCGTCTCCCCACGTGCCCATGCCCATCACGTTTGGTAGCTCAACCCACTCATACGCATCGGTGAAGGCACACCAATACCAACGCGAAAGTGCCGCTGGCTCGACGCCCAGCAACGTCGCAAAATTGCACTGCACCATGAGGCGTGCGATATGATGTACCCGCCCATGATCGCGTACGCTGCGAATGGAATCGGATAGACAACGCATGCCGCATGCGGTGCTGGTTGCCTCACTCTCGTCATACGCTTCGCCGTCGGGGGCCCAAAACCATCGCGGCAACGGCAACGTGGCGTTGAGTGCGTTGTTGGTACGCAAGCCGGGCATCAAATGCCAATACATGCCGCGGATATATTCGCGCCAGCCAAGGATTTGTCGCACGAACCCTTCGGCAGAGGCGATCGGCACCGAACCCTCGCGCCATGCGCGATCAGCGCGTTGCACCACTTCCAGCGGATGGAGCAAACCGACATTGAGCATCGACGACAGGGCGGAATGCAACACATCGTGCTCACCATCAACCAACGCATCTTCGAATGGACCAAATTCAGGAAGTCGCTCCGCAATGAAGCGGTCGAGCCAGCGCTTTGCCTCAACACGCGTGACCGGTAGTGCGAAGTCGCTCACGTTGCCCCATCGTCCACGCCAGCGAGAAACGCGATCCATCTGGGTGCGCGTCAAATCGTCTGGCTCGACGCGCCACACATCGGGAACCGCGCGACCTTTTGGCCATGGCTTCCGGTTGTCCGCATCGAAATTCCACGCACCCCCACTGGGTTCGCCATCGGGCTCCATCAGGATGCCGTGCTTGCGCCGCATGTCGCGATAAAACCATTCCATGCGATGCTCCTTGCGGCCATGCGCCCATTCGGCAAACTCCGCACGGGTGGCAAGAAATCCACGATCGGCGCGAAGAACGAGCGCGATATTATTTGCGCGCAACATCGCCTCCGCGCGGGCGAGCTCGTCCACCATATCCTGCTCGCGTCCTTCGGTGGCAACGACACGGGTGGCGCTGAACTCTTGCGCAAGGTCACACAAACCGTCGGCGTACGACGCAGATTTGCGAAGCACTACTCGATAGCCCGCCTGTTGCAACGCATCGGCAAAGTGTCGCATTGCCGAAAGAACGAGCACCAATTTCTGTCGATGCCATGGCAATGATGCGCCCTTTGCCACAGACTCTAAAAGCACGACAATGACATCATCGCGCGGCTCGCGCGGAAGATTTGCCACGGCGCGCGAACATTCCCACGGGGCAACAAAGGCCAGCGTCACATGTGCCATAGGCGAGCAACAGTTTGTGGCGTCGCGCGGTTCCCGTTACCCGTGTCCTAGTTCACTTGATCGGTGTGCATCGGTCCGTTAGCGCGCGTGTTCACGGGAGTGCGAGTGCGATCAGTTCAGACGGCCGTTGTGTGCGCGGATCGTCCACCCAAAAAGCAACATACTGCTTGCCCGCATGGCGAAACGTCATCGGAGAACTGCTCACCGACCCTGGCAAGGTCATGCGCCAGATCTCTTCACCGGTACGCTTGTTCAACGCACGGAATACCGGAGCGCCACCCCATCCTTCAGCCGTAAATAACAGCGTTTTTGTTGCGACCATGACGGGCCGCGCAATGCCGCCCGTGTTTGGAATTGTCACACCACGAAGCGCCGCATTGCCTTGTATCGCTGCTGGAGTATCGCCACTCGGACGCATCCACACGTGATTACCGGTGTGTAAATCGATGGCCGTGATACGGCTGTACGGTGGCTTGATGAGAGGGAGACCGTCGACGGTGGGCGCGCTGCCACGATCAAGAATGAAGTCCATGTCGGAGCGCTTCGCGTCGTGCACAAGCGAGATCATCGCGGGATCGGTGTGCGAGCCCACGAAAACAATGCCGTTCTCCGGATCGAATGCGCCGTGCTCCCAGTTTGCACCGCCCAGCGAGCCCGGAATGATCAGCGTGCCGCGCGTCCCGTCTGCCGCCAGCGAGAGCGATGCAGGCGTAAACAATTTGCCGAGTCGGTATGGTTTGACCAGTTCTATCGCTTTGGCGCGCAGGGCGGGCGTGAAGTCGATGAGATCATCAACCGTGATGCCTTGCCGATCAAACGCGGCCGGCTTTGTGGGAAACGGTTGTGTTGGCGATGCGTGCTCACCGGGTGCGTCAGATGCGGGTACGGCACGTTCGATGATCGGCCAGACAGGTTTCCCCGTAACACGATCCAGTACGTACGCAAACGATTGCTTCGTCAGCTGCACAACCATTGGAACGAGCTTTCCGCCGACGCGAACGTCCGCGAGAATAGGCGCGGTCGCGACGTCGAGATCCCAAATGTCGTGATGCACGATTTGATAATGCCACTGACGTTTTCCCGTTCGAATATCGAGGCA
>JAYTTR010000299.1:0-1731 GCA_043744935.1 Gemmatimonadaceae bacterium | reverse complement strand
TCGAGCAAGTCGCGGCGGCGTGTGGTGACGCCAAACGTGCGGCAAATTGGGTACTAGGTCCACTACTCGGAGCGCTCAACATTTCCGGTCGCAGCGTTGACTCGCATCCGGTCACGGCGCCAGTCCTTGGCGCACTGATTCGCCTCGAGGCCTCGGGGGCGGTGTCGAACACCGCCGCGCGTCAGCTATTTACCATGCTCGAAACCGAAAATATCGATCCGCTCGCGCTCGCGACACGAGAAGGGTTGCTCAAAGTGAGCGACGACGGGGCGATCATTGAGTGGATCGATAACGTGCTCGCTGAATACCCTGATGAGGCCGCACGCTTTCTTGCGGGCGACGTGAAATTGCAGGGCGTTTTGGTTGGCTACGTAATGAAAAAATCCAAAGGGTCGGCCGATCCTCGGAAAGTGAATCAGCTCTTGGCAACGCGCCCGGGTTGAAACAACGGCTCGGGTAGTCCCGCCGCATGACGAAGCGTGTTCTCTGGCATGCCGAACATGCGATCCGCTTCGAGAGCGGCGCGCACATCACCGCCTTGTCGTCGCGCGAGACGCCGCACTTTTTTCGCAGAGCGCAGCGGCTCGTCGCCCGAAGGATCGTAGGCAAACGCTTGGCTGCCTTCCCATAGATTCATCAGATCGATGATGTAGTCGAAGGAGCGCGTGAGGTATCGCGCAACATCCGCATCGCTCAAATCCCACCGACTATTTTCGGCCACGAGTTGAAATATACGCTGCCACGAATCGGTATCCGTGACATACACCATGCCACGAAAGATGCGACGATTGGTCGGTGTACCAAATATCGTCGGACTCAATATCCGATCGAGATGTTGATCGGAGTGACCGTGGTCAAGAAACAATAGTTCTCGGGCGCGACGCGGCCATGGATCGCCCAGGTGCGTGTCGACACGACTTTCCCAATAGCTATGACCAACGGCGGTCGTACTCGACGTCACCGCGAGCTGACGCGGAACATAGAAATTGTGCGCGACAACATCCGCGGCGAGATGTGCCATATAGCCGAGTGCAAATGCGCGCAAAGCCGGTTCCGCAGCCTGATCGTGAATCTCCAAACCGATATGCCACGAATGGCAATGACGGCCGACGTCGGCATACTTCTTTGCAATGCTGGTGTCGGCGGCAATCGAACCGTACAAAAAATCAGACGGAAACGCCGCCAACAGATCCGCGATCGCTCGGGGAACCAGCGATAAATTTCGCAACAACGCGTCACCAAGAAAGACGTGCGTTCCCGGTGTCCACGCGAACAGCGGAGCAGGCGCGAGCAACGAAGCAATCACAATCACGAATGCTGCTGCAGCCCAGGTTGGCCTCCACGAACTGTTACGCAGACTCTGACCCGTCACGCGACGCACCACGACTGCGCACCGCAGGTTTTTCTTGCCGCTCTCTTGCCGTTGACGTACGACCGCCGTTACGAGAGCGCTTACCAAACACGGCGCCAAAAGCACGCGCACCCATATTCGCGCCCCGAATCGCGGAAACGGCGGAAATGGCAACGTCTTCGAGCTCCGCCTGGAGCACATCGAGTACGGCATTCACCTCGTCGACTCGTTGCGCCGTCGTATCCGCCGCATCATACAACCGATCGCCGATTTCTTCTGCAGCACTCGTCACGCGCTCGATATCGCGCCGCACACGGGTCACGACGGCTCGGGCATCACCAACAACCTGATTTGCGTTCTCGATCAAGGGCCGCGTCTCA
>JAYTTR010000298.1:0-6632 GCA_043744935.1 Gemmatimonadaceae bacterium | reverse complement strand
GGTGGGATGCTTGATCGACTCGACTCGCTGTTTTTTGTGCTACCGGTGGCATATGTGATGTACGGATGGCTCTTGGTTCCAGCGCCAACGTGAGTCCCGGACCACGAGCGCAGGAACGGCCCAATGCGTCGCAAACGCGGAGCGTGCGGAAGGGTGTCGCTATTTTAGGCGCCACGGGTTCAATCGGCACCAGCGCACTTCGCGTGTTAGCGCGACAAACGGATCGATTTATTCCAGTCGCACTCACCGCGCATGCAAACGTTGCGGCGCTCGCGGCGCAAGTTGCGCGCTGGCAGCCAACATTTGTTGGGCTGGTGCGCGGTGATGCACCAGCGGGAAGCAATTGGTCCAGAGGAGCGGAATGCTTAATCGCGGCTGCGACACGCGCCGACGTGGACATTGTCTTGAATGCGGTGGTCGGCGCCGCAGGCTTGCCTGCCACACTGGCCGCGTTGCGCGCCGGAAAACGCGTTGCGCTCGCGAATAAAGAAACACTGGTGGTGGCCGGTAGCATTGTGACGGCGCTCGCCGTTGCGCACGGCGGGTCACTCGTGCCGGTCGACAGCGAACATTCGGCAATTCTACAATGCCTGGCCGGACGTGAACCGCAGGAAGTAAAACGCCTCGTGCTCACCGCCTCTGGCGGGCCGTTTCGCACGTGGAGCGCGGATCGTATCGCGACCGCGACGTTGGCTGATGCACTGAAGCACCCAACGTGGCAAATGGGCAGTAAGATCACGATCGACAGCGCCACGCTGGCCAACAAGGCGTTGGAAGTGATTGAAGCCCATCATTTGTTTGGCGTCCCGTATGATCGGATTGACGTCGTGGTGCATCCGCAAAGCATTATTCATTCGTTCGTCGAATTTGTTGATGGGAGCGTTTTAGCACAAATGGGCGTTCCATCCATGGAACTGCCCATTTTATGCGCGCTCACGTGGCCGGAACGCGTGGCGGATAACGGCGTACCACAGTTTGATCCTGTTGCGCTTGGCACGCTGACTTTCGAAGCCGTACGCACTCACGATTTTCCAATGTTGTCGCTTGGCATCACCGCAGGCAGATCGGGCGGTTCCGCTCCGGCGGTATACAACGCGGCAAATGAGGTTGCGGTCGAACACTTTTTAGCTGGACGCATCATGTTCGGAGAGATTGCCTCGTGCGTGCGCAGCGCACTTGGAGCGCTCACCGACATGTCGGGCGAGTCGTTGGATGCGTTGTTAGCCGCCGATGCGGCAGCGCGCCGTCATGTGAACGCACAGGTGGGCTTGTGAATTTGGTCTCGAGGTTTTCTCCATACATCGCACCGCTTGTAGTGTTCGGTCTGGTGGTATTCGTACACGAGCTCGGACATTTTCTGGCGGCAAAGTTGAGTGGCGTGTACGCGCCAGTATTCTCGCTCGGTTGGGGACGCCGACTGTTCGGTATTCGTCGAGGCGAAACTGACTATCGCGTCTCCATGATCCCGCTCGGCGGCTACGTTCGCATGGCGACGCGAGAAGACGAATCGATGGCAGGCATCGAGGGCGGAGCAGATCGCGGCTCGTTAGAGCCGCCGATCGAGCGTCCTGCGGACATTCCGGAGTCACTCTGGGACGTCAATGCGATGGCGCCGTTTGGACCGAAACCCGTGCCCGTCAATCGGTGGGTAGAGAGTAAGTCTGTCGGTGCCCGCGTGTTCATTTTATCCGCCGGCGTGATCATGAACATTTTGCTCACGCTGACGGTGTCGACGGGAATTTTTTACGCGTATGGAACCGCGTATCGTCCAGCGGTGATTGATTCGGTTATAGTTGGGTTACCAGCCGCTACTGCAGGATTGGCGCGTGGTGATCGTATCGTATCGATCAACGGTTCGCCCGTGCGTGCGTGGGATGAGGTACTTGATCGTATTGCGCCGATTACGCACGGTACCGTGACGATCGAAGTTGAGCGCAATGGCACACGACTCGCGCGAACGCTTACGCCGCAACCAGCAGAAATCCCCGATCCAGCTACCGGCATCAAGCATACGGTGGGCCGAGTGGGCATGCAGGTCCGCGATTCAGTGGCGCGTGATCCTGTCGGACTTGGCGAAGCAATTGCGTCTGGTGGACGCGCAACGTGGGGTATGGCGACGAGCGTGGCGAGTGTGCTTGGTGGACTTGCGACTGGTCAGGTTTCAGCGAAAAACTTGGGTGGACCGATTGCGATTGCGCGCACGTCGGTACAAGCCGCGCGCAACGGCGCCGAGACGCTATGGTCGCTGATCGCGTTTCTGAGTTTGAATATTGCGATCCTCAATCTCGTGCCGATCCCGGTGTTGGATGGCGGACAGATTCTCGTCGTGCTCGCCGAAGCAGTGAAGGGCAGTGCGTTTAGTTCGCGCACGCGTGAGGCCTTCGCGCGCGTTGGCGTCATCGCCGTGCTGGCGCTGATCGTGCTCGTCACGTTTAACGATATTCGTTCTTTCTTCACACGCTGATTGCGTGCGTTCGCTGTTGATACGTCGTCAGGTAGTTGTCGGACTCGCGTGCGCACTGGCCGGATGTCATCGAAGCTCCGTAATGCAGGCGAGCGCCCTAACCCCTGCCGCAGTGCGCATTGCACGCGACGCAGCACGTTTCGAGATTGACGCTGTCGACGACAGCACGGCGCGCTTTCGTCCATTGGAGATTCGGTGGTTGCGTGTAGGGATGTCGGCCATTGTCGTCGATCCGAAAAATCGCGACGCGCTAGTGGCGCGCGTACGCATTGTTTCGGCGGACAGTCTCGCTGTTACGGCGCTGGTTGTTGGACAAGTTGGGCGTGTGACGACCGACCATTTTTTGCTCGTGATGCATCCCGGAACGCGCTGGTGGCGTGATCGGAGATTTTGGTTCGGCGCGCTGGCGGGCGGCGCGCTGGGAACCGCAGCAACGAAGATTGCTCGATAGTGCGGAGTATGATTAACAGAGCATCTGGATTCTGATCGCAACAACTCCATCGCGCGCCTTTTCCATTGTCGTAAATGTTTCAGCATATGGACCGCAGTTTGGCGCCGTCGCATCGATTCGATACTTGCCCGTTGCGAGCAACACGATGCCGGTGGTATCGCCGCGTGCCGTTAGCGATTGGCCACCGTCGAGCGGTGTAAACACGACGCGCGCATCGCGTGGTGTGACGTTCAGCGTGAGCCGCACGCACGAGCGAACGGGCAGTGACAGTGCGACGCGATCGCCGTCGCGCAGACGCACAGTGGTATCTCGTCGAGCGGCACTACAGGCCACTGGTGCATTTGGCAGTTCAACGCGAATCGGCAAGCGTGACACCGCCGCGTGCTCGAAGGTCAATCGTGTGATGCCAACTTGTTTGCCATCAACGAATATTGCGGCCGACTCTGCGGCAGTAATACGTAGTTGCGCGCGCGACAGCACGAGCGGCCGCGCACTCCGGACAATTGGCGGCGGTGGCGACGACGAGGCAACAGATCGTACCGAGTCCGTCGGGCGGATCGTATCGCGTGGCACGATTGGTACGGCGCTCACCTGCGCAATGGATATCGGCGGTGTTGTCGCGATGCGACGGTGCGAGAACCACTGCTCTGCAATAGGTCGCGTGCCATCCACGAACCACGCACCAAGTAGTGCGACCGCAAGGGTGAGCGCGCCCAGTATTGTGCGTAGTGGTGCGCGCGAATGGATGTTGATCGGCGAGAGTGCTTCCACCGTGTGCATTGAAACTGGGGGCGTGATCATGGCCACGCGGTCGCGGGGGGCGGTGGGTAGCGCAGCAAGCGCCTCACCAAGCGCGGCGGCGTTCGGGAAGCGATCATCTGGACGCTTGGCCAACAAACGCAGAACGATCGCTTCAAACTCCGCCGAGAGTTCCGGCGCGAAGGTGCGTAGCGGCGTGACCGGCGTTTCAATGTGCGCACGCCCGACGACATACCAATCGTCTCCTTCAAACGGCAAACGACCCGTTGCCGCGCGATACATGGTCACGCCAAGCGAATACAGATCGCTCCGACCATCGAGCGTGCGCCCGCGTGCTTGCTCTGGACTGAAATAGTGCGGCGTACCGGTGACGGAGTTCGTTGCACTCGCGGTCGCGGTGTTCGCGATTGCGCGCGCAAGTCCGAAGTCCGCCACAATGGCTTCGCCACCTGACCCGAGTAAAATGTTGTCGGGCTTGATGTCGCGATGAATGACGTTGGCGCCGTGCGCAGTGGCGAGTGCTGCAGCCACATCGAGGGCGATGCGAATCACCTCACCCTCGGGCAAGCGTGTGAGTTCATGCAAGCGTCCAGCGACGGATCGCGGTAACAAATCCATCGCCACAAACGATGCGCCGTCGCTCTGTCCGACATCACGTACCACCACGATGTTGGCATGACGCAATCGCGCCGCGGTCGACGCTTCTCGTCGAAAGCGCGCTTCGGCCTCAGGATCGCCAGCAAATTCTGGACGCAACACTTTCAGCGCGATAGGAATTTCGAGGTCGAGATCAATCGCTTCGTATACCCATGCGAAGGCCCCGGCTCCGAGCAGCCTGATGACCCGATACTTGCCGATTTGCCGCCCAAGAAAACGATCTGACACGTGCGGTCCTTTACAGGAGGGGCGGGGTGAACTAAATATCCATGCTTCCTACAATTGCGCGCATTCTACTGCGCACGTACATGATGCGCCGAGAATTTAACGACGATGGCGTTCGAAAAGGCACCTACGATCGACAAGTACCGGGCCCACGAAGGGGACACCGGTTCTACGCGTGTGCAAATTGCGCTGCTCACGGAGCGGATCAATTACCTCACGGGTCACTTCCGCACCCATGCCAAAGACCATCATGGTCGGCGGGGTCTCCTCAAGATGGTTGGCAAACGCCGCCGTCTCCTCGACTATTTAAAGCGTACCGAGGTGCAGGAGTATCGCACGCTCGTCCAAAATCTTGGTCTCCGGTATTAAGCCGGACCACGCCACTTCGTCGCGCGGGGGCAGTCATGCCTCCCGCGCGATTTGCGTTCTCGTGAGGTAACAAAGCAGATGATGCATCGCATTGAGCGGACGTTCGCTGGTCGGCCCCTGTCCATCGAAACTGGGCGTATGGCCAAACAGGCGGCGGGTTCCGCGCTCGTTCAGTTTGGGGAAACGATGGTGCTCGCAGCCGTCACGGTCAGTGACAACATGAGCTCGCTCCCGTTTTTCCCACTCACGGTAGAGTACAAGGAAAAGACGTATGCCGCCGGCAAGATTCCGGGTGGTTTCATCAAGCGCGAAGGTCGGCCCCATGATCATGAGATCCTGGCCTGCCGCATCATCGATCGCTCGATTCGCCCGTTGTTTCCGGAAGGCTTCAAGAACGAAGTGCAGGTTTTCATTTACGTCATTTCGGCTGACCAGGAAAACGCGGCGGATGTGCTCGCGCTATTGGCAACGTCGTTTGCGTTGAATGCGTCGAAGATCCCGTTCCTTGGCCCGATTGGCGGCGTTCGCGTTGGTCGCGTACAAGGCAATTGGGTGCTCAACCCCACGTTCCAGCAGCTTGCATTTTCCGATCTTGAACTGATCGTCGCCGGTTCACAAGATTCCATCGTGATGGTGGAAGGTGGCGCGCTCGAAGTGACGGAAGCTGACGTGCTCGAATCGCTGAAGATTTCGCATGATGGTATTCGCGAACTGATCGACATGCAGAACGAGTTGTTGGCGAAAGCGAAGCAGCCAAAGATGACGTGGAAGAAATCCGAACCAGCGGAACACGTCGTCGAACGAACAAAGGCAGCGGGCTCCGGTCCGATCCGTGAAGCGTTGAATCAGAAAGACAAACACACGCGCATCGAAGCCATCGAAGCGGCAAAGAAACTTGTTGCTGAATCACTTGCGGCAGAATTCCCGGATCACGCGAAAGATGTGAGCACGGTGTTGGGCGATGTTGAATACAACGAACTGCGAGCGCAGGTGCTCTCATCTGGGCTGCGTGTCGACGGTCGCAAGCCCGCCGAAGTTCGCGCCATTTCAATTGATACTACCGTGTTGCCGCGTGCACATGGATCGGCACTCTTCACGCGTGGCCAAACGCAAGCACTCGTCGCTGCAACGCTCGGCACCGCAAAAGATGCGCAGCGACTCGACTCGATTAACGAGCCGGGTGAAACGACACGTTCGTTCATGCTGCACTACAACTTCCCGCCGTTTTCCACTGGCGAAGTACGCCCGATGCGCGGCACAAGTCGTCGCGAAATTGGACACGGCAACCTGGCCGAGCGGGCGCTCCAGGGCGTGCTGCCAGATTTCGCCGATTTTCCGTACACGATTCGTATCGTCTCCGAAGTGTTGGAGTCAAACGGATCGTCGTCTATGGCGTCGGTCTGCGGTGGATCGCTCTCCTTGTTTGATGCCGGTGTGCCGATGAAGGCAGCAGTAGCCGGTGTGGCGATGGGTCTGATCAAGGAAGGCCAGAAGTACGCAATCCTCACGGACATCCTGGGCACCGAAGATCATCTCGGCGACATGGATTTCAAGGTTGCCGGCACGAAGGATGGTATCACGTCCATTCAGATGGATATCAAAATTGAAGGGCTCGACATCAAGATCATGGAAGAGGCACTCGCGCAAGCGAAGGAAGGCCGCTTGCATATCCTGAGCGAGATGGACAAGGCGCTCGCCGAGCCACGC
>JAYTTR010000297.1:0-6681 GCA_043744935.1 Gemmatimonadaceae bacterium | reverse complement strand
GATCGTCGCTTCAGCTACAGGTTCACGTACACTGCGTCTTGTCTCTCGCGCGTCGCGCGACTCTCTCGAGAATCTGCCGTGATTCCACAAGTTCAATTACACCGTCGTTGGTTACTTCGCGTTGTCCTCGGCGCGGTGCTGAGTAGCAGCGTTGCCATGTCCACGATAGGTGCGCAAACGCCCGCGTCGACGACATCGCGCGGTGCGACCTTGGAGTTCGTCAATGCGCGGCTGGCCGATGTTATCCGCACGCTGGCGTCGATGCTCGGGCGAACCATCGTGGTCAACGACATTCCGGATGCGCGGGTGACGTTCAGTACCGCGAGCGCGCTGAAGAGCGGCGACCTGGAGTCGGTACTCGAATCCATCCTTGAGGCGCATGACCTCATGCTGGTGCCCAAGGGTTCAATCTGGCAGGTGATGGCGACGGACAAAGCTCCAGCAACCGGCGTGCTGCGCACCGGATTGGACTTTCCGGATCCGCCGCCGCTCGGCTTGGTCACGCAGCTCGTACCACTGCAGTCTATTCGCGCGGATGAGGGTGCTGACGCGTTGCGCGCCGTACTCTCAAAAGGCGCACGCGTAGAGGCGGTGGCACGATCAAACGCGTTGCTGATCACCGATCGCGGTATCAATGTCGCCCGATACCTGGACCTGCTGCGCAAGCTCGATGCGGCTCCGGCGGGTGAGTCGGGACTACGAACGTATGTTGTGAATCTCAAGTATGCGGCGGCCGAAGATCTTGCGGGTGCGCTCGGCCAACTTTTTGGTATTCAGATTGCGAGCGGTGGCACCGGATCTCTTGCTGACCGATCGCTGTCACGGGCACTGAGCACTTTTCGCGCGCGCGATGCTGAAACGTTTCGCTTGCGCAACTCGACCACGCCGGCCACAACCAGTGCGGCACCAGCCATATCGCCGCGAGACTCTGCCGGCGGACTCTTGGTTGGGCGAACCACCATCGTCGCGAACAATCCCACGAACGCGCTCGTCATTCGCACCGCGCCACCAAATTTTCCGCTGCTGCGAGAGACGATCGATGCGTTGGACACTCGCCCGGCCCAAGTGTTGTTCGAGGTAACGATTGCTGAAATTTCATTGGGCACCGGCCTTGAGTTTGGGGTTGACTGGTCCGCCGTCAATCGCGGTGGCGATGTCAACGCGCAATTTGGTCGTCCAGAGTTTCCCGATTCGAATTCGAGCTCTGCGTTGCTACGCGTCGTGCATTTGAACGGCACCGGTGTTCGCGCACTCCTGAGCACGCTCGCGTCGAAAAGCGATGTTCGCGTGCTGTCCACTCCGGAAATCATCGCGGCCAATAACCGCGAGGCGACGATACTCGTTGGCAGCAAAGTGCCATTTATTTCGTCAACGCGACTCGGCAATGATATTTCCATTGATCGCGCCGTGCAGTATCAAGATGTGGGCACCAAACTGTCGATTTTGCCAACCATCAACGACGATGGATATGTGTCCGTGCAGCTGTTGCAAGAGGTGAGTTCACTCACGCAGCAAACGGTAGCGGCCGCTCTGAGTGCGCCCGTTATCTCCACGCGCGAAGCCTCGACACGCGCGGTACTGCGTGACGGACAGACTGTGGTGATTGCCGGACTGATTGGCGAGACACAGCAAGTCACGGATCAAGGCATTCCGTTTCTGATGAACATTCCGATTCTCGGAAACCTTTTCAAACGAAAATCCATCACGCGGCAGCGTACCGAGTTGGCCATTTTTGTGACGCCGTATTTGGTGCGCACCGATGCAGAAGCGGACGCAATTCGCGAGAAGGTGCGCTAACGCATGGAAGAGCGGTCGCCGGGCGTGCTTGACGGAACACCGTTGGTAAAGAAGCCCCCCTCCGACGGCCCGCCACACGATGAGTGACGCGCCCGAACGCGAGGCCCGCGACCTTCGGGACGCGGCTGCCGGTCCGTTGGCGCTGCGGTTGCCAGCGCGTTGGCTTGAAGAGCACGCGGTGTTGCCGTTATCTGAGGAAGCAGGTGTGATCGTCGTCGCGGCGGACGGTGTGCTCCCACCGGTGGTCGAAGACGCACTGCAGCGCGCACTTGGTGCGCCGGTGCGCGCGGTGCCCGTACACGCGGCGGATATTCGAGCGGCGCTCGTGGGCGCACCGCGCGGACACGGCGCGCAGCAGACTGTGGATGACCCGCTCAGTGGCGATGCGGCGGAGTCGCTCGACGATTTGCGCGCCATGGCGAGCCGGGAGCCGGTTGTGCAGGTCGTCAATGCAATGCTCGCCGAAGCGGTGCGCGCTGGCGCCAGTGATATTCACGTTGAGACCATCGCGGCCGGACTGCGCGTGCGACTCCGACTTGATGGCGTTCTGCACGACGCGCAACAACTTGGCCGCGGATTTCAAGCGGCTGTGATATCACGACTCAAAGTGCTGGCCGGTTTGGATATCGCGGAGCGTCGCTTGCCGCAGGATGGACGGGCGCGTGTGCGCGTTGGTGATCGCGAAATTGATATTCGCGTGTCCAGTTTGCCCGCACTCCACGGCGAAAGTCTTGTATTGCGACTTCTCGACGGCGGCAACACGAGTGAGGTCAACGAAGCGCGCACGCTCACCGCACTAGGCTTCTCCGCCGAGGTATATGCGCAGTTCACGCGCATGTTGGGTCGTAGTTCCGGACTGGTGTTGGTGACCGGCCCGACAGGTTCTGGCAAGACCACTACGTTGTACGCCGCGCTGGCCGAACGCAGTACGACCGGCGTGAAGGTGGTGACAGTTGAAGATCCGGTAGAGTATCGACTCGACGGCGTGGTGCAACTCCCGGTGAACGTGAAAGCCGGTTTCGGATTTCCGAACGCTTTGCGCGCAATTTTACGACATGATCCCGATGTCATTCTCGTCGGCGAGATGCGCGATACGGAGACGGCGGAGATTGCGGTGCAAGCTGCGCTCACCGGTCATCTTGTGCTGAGCACGTTGCACACGACGGATGCCACGGGTGCACTCGCGCGCTTAAGTGAAATGGGTGTGCCTGCATACTTGCTCGCGGCAACGTTGCACGGCGTGCTTGCACAGCGTCTTGTGCGAACAAATTGCGAAGCGTGTAGCGCATGGAGAACGCCCACCGACGAAGAGCGCGCGTTGCTTGGCGCAGCGGCGCTGACCACGCCGAAGGTGCGCGTAGGTGTCGGCTGTACGCAGTGTGCCGGTACTGGTTTTCGCGGACGTGCGGCGATTGTCGAGTTGCTGGTGTTGGATGAAACAATGCGCGCGCAATTCGTCGCGGGGGCGTCGCTTGCCGCGATGCGCGCGTCGGTACGAGCGCGCGGTATTCCGTCCTTGCGTGATGATGGGTGGCGATTGGTGGGCGCTGGTCGCACCACCGTGAGCGAAGTGGCGCGCGTGGTGAGCGAGGATGATTTCTCGTGACCGATCCCGCCGCCGCGCACCGGGTGCGCTGGCGCTATCGTGCAGCGGATGCACGTGGCGCCGAGAGCAGTGGCGAGGTCGATGCCTCATCGGAGCGAGAAGCGGTTGACATGTTGCGACGACGTAACTTGTGGGTGACGGAACTCGCACCTGTTGTGACGAATGTCGTATCGCTACCGAAGAATGCGGCGTTGTCCGCCACGGCATCGCGTTGGCGCAATCGCCGTCCGTCGAGAGCCGATCTCGCGGTGATTATGCGCGCGATGGCGACACTGCTCGACGCGGGCGTGCCGCTGGATCGTGCGCTTGCGTACGCGGCGTCACAAGCGGCGGGCGATGAGGCCCAGCGTGCGTTCGCTGCGGTGCGCGATGCGGTACGTACTGGTCAGTCGCTGTCGTCAGCGATCAGCCGACACTCTATTTTTCCGGCCGTTTTTGCGCCAACGCTCGCGGCGAGCGAAGTGTCCGGCTCGCTCGATGCATCTCTGACGTTGTTAGCGGATCAGCTCGAGCGTTCGGACGCGGTGCGTGCGCGACTTCAGGCTGCGCTGATCTACCCTGCCATACTGGCGTTTGCGTCCATCATCGGCGTGTCCGTGATTTTGCTTTTAGTCGTGCCGCGCTTCGCTGTCTTGATCGCGGACAGCGGTGGCACACTGCCGACCAGCACGCGCGTGCTTGTCGGGTTGAGCAGTGTGGTGGTTCGTTGGTCGTGGTTGCTGCTGCTGGTCATGGTGGCCACCGCAGCCGCGTGGCGGCGCTGGCAGCGCGACGATGTGCAGCGAGAGCGTTGGCATGCGCATCGTTTGACGTGGCCCGTGGTCGGCGCGCTGGAACGACTACAGGCCAGCGCAGCGTATACCGGGTGCCTGTCTGTTGCGCTTCGTTCCGGCGTGTCGCTGCTCTCGGCCATGGCCCTGTCGCGTGGGGTGGTTGGCAACGTGGCATTAGGCCGGGAATTGGAGCGTGCCGAACAACGCGTGCGGGATGGTGGTACGCTGTCCGCCGCGATGGAGCGAGTTTTGCCGGCGTTGGCGGTGCGACTGCTCGACGCTGGCGAAGTGAGTGGCGATCTAGCGGGTATGGCGGGCCGTGCGGCAGATGGAGCGGACGCGGCCGTACAGCGTGCCGTGGCTCGTGCGGTGCTGTTGGTGGAGCCGATTTTGATTCTCGGCTTTGGCGGTGTAGTCGGGTTTGTTGCACTGGCGTTGCTGCAAGCAATTTACGGCGTTAACGCTCGCACGCTTTGATCGTCATACTTCCTAGAGTTGCGTAGTGAGTTCCGCATCATCGTTGCTCACGTGGGTTTTAAGCACCGCACGCTAAGATGCCTCAACGCAGGACCGTGCGTCTTATCACATCCGCATCGCGCTTCGTCACGAAATGATGAAGACTTCGCGGAAACCGTTGTTATCGATGGTTGCGCTGTTGACACGCCGTATGTTTGGATCGACCATATAACGAGTCTCAAGTCGGGAGGATCGACGATGAGTCACACGAGTGACCGGCGTCTTGCCTCCCCGTACCTAACGAACCACGCACGACTACCGGCCTGCCCATGCAGACGCGAGACGAAGCGGACGTGATCACGCGGGACAAGACCATCGACGCCGAAGTGGCATCGTCCAGCCGTCGACAGTTCTTTACCATGGGTGCGGGCGCTGCCGCCGCGCTCGCCGCCAGCCGGTTGGCGTTCGCTCAGCCTCCGCGCGGGCGCTCCTCGCCCTTTCCAAACACGACGGCCGACGCGTCAAAGGATTGGCACGATCCGTTGTTGCGATTGGTGCGACGTATCTCGATGGGTCTGTCGCCGGAAGAAGTGGTGATCGCGCGTCGTCTCGGCTACGCGGGCTACCTTGAATATCAGTTAAATCCGGCTGCTATCGATGACCGCGAGACTGAGGCGTTTGTCGCTCTCCGGATGCCGTTTACGGCGCTGATTGGTTCGGCTTTGCTCACGCAGGACAATGGTGAAGCCTCCAACCAATTAATGGACGCGGCGCTCTACCGCGCTGCATTTTCGAAACGGCAGCTGAAAGAGCGTATGATCGAGTTTTGGACTGATCATTTCACGATCAGCATCAACAAAGTCGGCAATTTGAAGGTGGCCGATGATCGCGATGTCGTGCGTACCTACGCGATGACGTCGTTTTCGCAGTTGTTGAAAGCAACATCGCAGAGTGCAGCAATGATGGTTTATCTCGACCAGAATCGCAGCAGCACGCCGACGCCGAATCAGAATTATGCGCGCGAGATCATGGAGTTGCACACGCTTGGCGTGAACGGTGGATACACGCAGACGGATGTAGCCGAACTTTCACGTATTTTGACCGGATATTCGAGCAACGCCGTTGGTGGTTTTAACTATGTCCGGAATTATCACGATCGAGGGGCAAAAACGTTTTTGGGTCGTGCATTTCCAGCGATGCCAGCGACGGCGACCGATGCGCAGCTCAAGGGCGAGGCGGATACGGCGATTCAAATGTTGATCGACCATCCGAGTACGGCGGCCTACATCTCGCTCAAGATGGCGCGCTGGCTGCTCGCCTACTCACCGCCGCAAGCCGTTGTTGATGCAACAGCCGCCACGTACACGGCCACGGGTGGTGACATCGCGGCAATGATTCGAACCATCCTCACCAGCCAGAATCTTCTCGCGGCGCCGGCGAAGTACAAACGGCCGTATCATCTTGCGGCATCCGCATTGCGCGGGATGTCTGGGAGTGTTGCCAATATTCGCCCGGCGCGCCAGAACGCGGATATCATGGGCCAACCGATGTTTTTGTGGGAGCAGCCAAACGGCTATCCTGATCGCATTGATTGGTGGAGTGGTCTCGTGTTGCAACGCTGGAATTACATGTCGTATCTGTCCACACAAAATTCCGCGACTGCACTCCGGGTTGACTCGACACCCTTCCGGACACCGGATACCGCCGACGGCGTCGTCAACCAGATTTCGATGCGCATGTTTGGTGGTGAACTGCCGTCGATGTTGCGCGCGCAGCTCTCCACTTATTTGAAAGCTGGCGCCTACAACGATGCTCGCGTCCGTGAGACGATCGGATTGGCAGCAAGCGCCAATCAGTTCCAGTGGTACTGAGTTCCGATCGCCCCCAGTCTCTTCACGCCACATCCGGATTGCGCGCATGAGTGACGAACTGCACGACACAGGTTGCCGCGAGTACAACGACCTCGCGCGTCGCGATTTCCTGCTGACGTCCGCGGGCGTCGGCATCGCAGCGTTTCTTCCCACGTGGTTACCGAACGTGGTACTCGCG
>JAYTTR010000296.1:0-6702 GCA_043744935.1 Gemmatimonadaceae bacterium | reverse complement strand
CCGCAGCTCGATTTTCTCTTGCGCGAGGAGATTCAGTTCCTTCGGCCCGACGTCTGCATCTTCTACACGAACCGCAAATACGATCATCGCCTCGCAGCTTTGTATCCTGGCGTCCAGTTCTCGCACATTCCGGGCTTGCCGAGTAGCCATTTTGCTCGGCTCACGCACGCCGACCTTCCCGCCGCGACGATTCGGACACCGCATCCACGAACGATCCGCATGAAGGGATGGGAGGAGTCGTTCATCGTCTTTAGTCGGAGCCTTGCTCCCACTGACCGCGATGCCTAACCATGCGCTGCGGCCATCGTGAGCCCGTCGTCATCACCGGAGATCCCATCCGTATCTGAGGACAAGTCAACGAGGTCGATTAATAGTGCTGCGAACGTCCCCTCGATAACCAGTCCATTGCCTTTCGTGCACCCGGCGTTGGTCTCCAAGTAGTTCTGCTAGGTGAAGTCGCCATTCGAGCCGGTCCCATCGACTGAATTGACCACCCGAGCCGCGAAGTCCTCCACGTATGCACAGGACACTCGTGATTTCGCGTCCGGATTTTGCTGTTGCGCGCAGTCAAATCCCCGCCACAAGTAAAGCGCAGTCTGAAACCAACGTCTTCGAGGAGCATCAATTCCGCGCAACGCAATAGGCCCGTAGACAAGCCCGGGCAACGCACGATTCGCATTGTTCGTGCTATGTGCCATCAACTTGCTCGACTTCTACGACCGGCAAATACTTGCGGCGGTCACCGAACCTATTCGGCACGAGTGGTCGCTGAGCGACTCGGAAGTGGGGTGGCTCGGCACCGCATTCGCATTGTTCGTGCAGCGGTCAGTCTACCGCTTGGACGATGGGCAGATCTTGGCTCGCGAACAAAAATACTGAGCGGCGGTGTTGCCGTGTGGAGCGCGTTCACGGCGCTCTCCGGTCTGGCGTGGAACTACGCATCGCTCTTTCTCGCGCGTATGGGCGTCGGTTTAGGCGAAGCGAGTTGCTCACCCGCCGCCAACTCGCTGATCGGCGAACTCTTTCCGTCAACGCGACGCGCACGCGCGATTTCAGTCTTCATGTTTGGACTTCCGATTGGTATTTAACGATGGACATTTTGTTCAGACTGTTGGATTGCGCTAAATAAGCCGCGCCACGCTGCGTTCTCTCGCCGTCTAACTCGCTTTAGATAGCCCCACCCGGTATCAGTCTACGTGCAGGGCTCGCGAAGTGCAGTTGCACCGCTTCGACATTCGGGTCAGACTCGTTCATTATCGGCGCTGTTGCGCGGAGAAAAGATGAATACAAATTCTCAGTTGTTCGGGATTTTGGTAGCAGTTGCACTTTCGTCATTGCAAGCAGTCGCGCAGCCGACTCGCCGCCTCATGCCCAATGTCGAGTTTGCCCTTCCCATTTCAGCCGATGTGGCAAACGATGGATCTGTCGTGGTGGCTGACTTTACGCAACCCGCGGTATACTACGCCTCGGCCGATGGGAAAATGAGATGGTCAGTCACGGCCAAAGGCAGCGGGCCTGGCGATGTATTGCGACCGTATCGCGTGGCACTCGGTGACAGCACCGTCTGGGTCTACGACTATTCGGCAAAGGACGTGTCGGTTTTCACACGTGCGGGCAAGTTTGCGCGACGCTTCAGATTGTCGCTGGCGCTCACCATTGTGGATGATATCGTGGCCATTGGTGACACCGCGTTGGTTGTGCTCGGCGTGACTCGTCAGACGGGGTACGAAAGCAACGCCATTCACGTGTTCAACGGTTCTGGCCTGCACCGACGCTCGTTCGGTGATCTGGCAGTCACCGACGACCGATCGAAACTGAGCCTTGCCGGCACGGGCACCTTATCGCGCACCGCGCGCAACACCCTGCTTTACACGCGAAAAGGCCCGTATCAACTGCTTGAGTATCGAGTGGACGGTCAGCTCGTCAGGTCCATCACACCGCCGGTGGCCATCGCGGCGGTCGTCGACTCGATGATGCGGATTGAGACCAATGCCGAAGGCCGGGAGCGGGTGTCGTCGCGTGCGGCCCAAATTCGTTTTCCGCTTCGCGCGGTGCCGCTGGCCGACGGCTACCTGCTGTCGGGGGTGTCTGACAGGGGAACGTTACGCTGGTGGATGCACCCGCCTTCGGGCGCACCGTTGTCGGTCACCGTTCCGAAGGGGTTGTCACCATCGGCATGGAATGCAAGAACCTGCGAGCTCGTCACGCTCGCGGGCGGTGACGACGAGCCCGCACTCGTTGCAGTGGACTTCCGAGCAATACTCACGCAAGTCAACATCAACATGATGGGGTGCAAACGATGAAGATTCTCAAGCTGGTGGCTGTGGTCGCGACTGCCCTTCTGGGCTCCGGTGCTTCCAACTATGCGTTCCGGAACAGAGTAGGCCGGGAGGAGTGCGGGCTTCTCGCCCCGAGCGAATAAGCCAAATCGCGACCCTCGATATGTGTGGTCTTGACAGTTGGTCGCGCAGAACGCGCGTTCACCTGTTCACCAGACCACCGTCGAAGACCGTGGCCGGCGTCATCACGTGTGCAAGCGACGCGGTGGCAAGGAAGATTCGGAGATCGAACTCGAGTTCCATTAACGCATCTGGACCTTGGCGCGAAAATCGAACGTCGGCCAGATTAATCGGCGTGACCTTTCCCAGTGTTTTTCAGAGCGACGTCGTCGACGCGTTGACCGATCGGATCGAACAGCTGCGGCCTGAGACGACGCCGCAATGGGGTGTGATGAACGCCACCCAGATGCTCGCGCATTGCTGCGTCGCGTATGAAATGGCCTTCGAGCACAAGCACGCGCGTCCGAATGCGCTGATGCGTTTTGTGTTGAGGCTTGCGGTGAAAAACACCGTTGTCGGTGATGCGCCGTACAGGCACAATACCCGCACCGCGCCGGCATTTATCATTCGCGACAAGCGCGACTTCGAGACGGAGAAACGCCGTCTCATCGTCTACCTTCGTCGAGTGCAGCTGATGGGCGAGACGTTGTTTGAGGGAAAGGAGTCGCTCTCGTTTGGCCCACTGACGGCGCGCGAATGGAATGTGCTGTTTTACAAGCACCTCGATCATCATCTCACACAATTCGAAGTGTAACGTGCGCGTGCTGAAGATGTGCGACCGACGCGTCGAGGCATGTTGCGCGAATACTTGACGCGTTGGTGCACTCGTCCACGATCTGTTCGCGATGTCTCAGTTCCGCTCGTATTTTCTCACACGCATTTGTCCACGATGACTGTTGACGGGAGCTCCGATGTCGCGCGATGAAGCAATGCCTTTAAAAGACACGAGCAACGCACGGTTTGCGTTGTTCGTGCTTTTCGCCATCAATTTGCTCAATTTTTACGATCGGCAAATTCTCGCTGCCGTCACAGAACCCATTCGGCACGAGTGGTTGCTGAGCGACTCGGAAGTGGGATGGCTCGGCACCGCATTCACATTGTTCTATGCAGCGGTCGGTCTACCGCTTGGACGATGGGCGGATCTTGGATCGCGAACAAAAATACTGAGCGGCGGTGTCGCCGTGTGGAGCGCATTCACGGCACTCTCTGGACTGGCGTGGAATTATGCATCGCTCTTTCTCGCGCGTATGGGCGTCGGTTTAGGGGAAGCGGGTTGCTCACCCGCGGCGAACTCACTCATCGGCGATCTCTTTCCGTCAACGCGACGCGCACGCGCCATTTCAGTGTTCATGCTTGGGCTCCCCGTTGGTATTTTTTTATCAAATCTGTTCAGTGGGTTGATTGCAAAATCGTATGGATGGCGCGCCGCATTCTTTGTTGCCACGGTGCCTGGATTGCTGCTTGCGCTCTTGGCGCTGCGCATCGTTGAACCACCGCGCGACAACGGAGGCAAAGGCCATGCTGCACGCGGGAACACGACGACGAATGCCACATCAGGCCGTGCATCGTTTATGCAGCCGTATCTGGAGTTGTGGCAAATTCCAACCTTGCGTTGGATCATAATTTCTGGTGCTCTCGCCAACTTCAACGCGTACGCCGTGAATGCGTTCATGCCCGCGTACCTCATGCGCTATCACAAGCTCACGTTGAGCGAAGCGAGTGTCGCCGCCGCATTCACGATTGGCGCCGTTGGCGTTGTGAGTTTGATACTCGGCGGAATCGCGGCCGATTGGACGCGCACAAAACGTCCGGACGGTCGGTTGTTGCTCGGGTCTCTCGCCTTGATGCTGTCAACGCCCTGTGTGTTTTTCGCACTGACGCAGCCGAGTGGTTCGGTGACGTCGTTTGTGGTGTTGATGGGTCTTGGCTGGATGCTCTTTTATGTGTACTACGTCACGGTGTATCCGGCGGTGCATGACGTCGTTCCGCCGCGCCTTCGCGGCACCGCGATGGCGCTGTACTTTTTTTGGATGTATGTGCTTGGCGGCGCATTTGGATCATCCATGCTTGGCATGCTGAGTGATCGGTTCGCCAAGCGTGCGATGCTGATCGCCAATGAAACGACGGTGTCCGAGGTAACGCGCGCGATAGGATTGCATGACGCGTTCTTTGTGGTGCCGTTGCTTTCCTTGCTGTTAGCGTTGGTGCTTTTTGCGGCTTCGCGTACGGTGGCAGCGGACATGCGCCGCGCGGAAGGAATCGCGTAGCGGCGTGTTGAGACTGCAGGGCTACCGATCAGTCTTCTCCGAACACACGAAAGGCGTTCTTGATGTTGTTTTGCACTGCCGACCGCACCGCGCCAGATGTATTCGCCAGCGCTGGCGCGTAGAGTCCGCCCTGTGGGCGCAAGAACCATGTGCTGAGATCTATCGACACCGTGACGTCGTGACCTGCTGGACCGATCACCAGTGGCTGCGTCAGCGGTGCGTTGATTTGTGCGTTGACGTCGGTCACGAACACGAATGGCGTTCCGTTGTAGGTACCATCAAGACGGACACTGATATCGCGCAAATCTGGATTCGCCTGCCTGAACTGCGCGTCGGTAGCGTCACTACTCGTGACTTTGTGGAGTGTAAGTCGCACCGATGTGTACGTGCCTGCCGGAACCGGAACGGAGACTCGTGCGGCGTCAGCGCCGTTCATTGGCAGGTTGACGAGAAACGGACCGACGCGCAGCGTAGGGCAATCGTCATCCGCTTCGCTGGAATGCTCGCGGGTTGTTGACCCGCTGGCATTCTCATCATCCGCGCACACAGCCAACGCGCGTTTCAGCTTGACGTCGCGTATGACAAACTGCGCCTTGGAGATCACGATGACGTCCGCATCGCGGGTGACCCGCAATCCGTTGGCCGTTGGCGTGACGACGGGTGCAACACCTACGAATGACGTGCCGTCGCGATTCGCGCTGGCAGCGGCGACGATTGCTGCGGCGGTCGAGGTGCGCGCGAATTGGAATCCAATGCCAACGTTACTGCCGGACTCCGGTCCGGTCGCGTTGCGGCAGCCGACGAACGCCACTACGGCGACGATCAAAACGCTTGTACGCATTGGAACACTCCGAGGTTCGTAAGAGACCGGCCCATCCTCACGCGAGGCGCCGCAATGAGTACCGACGCATTTCAAATGTGATAAAACAGCGCGCGATTGACGGTGACGTGGCGCACGTTCGACTTTTTTCACCGTTTCAGAGCGGGATTTTTCTAACACGTTATTTGCGGTATGTCGTTCAGTCAGGCGAGCAAGAACAGCGCACAGCTGGCCGCGAATTTGGACGGCGCACGTTCGCGTGCCGCTTCGATGGGCAGCAGGTGTTGCAGTATTGTACGCGTCGTACGTCGCCGACAGAGCGACGCCTTTAGAGGTGGATTAATTCAACCATTGTTGATCGCCGAATGTCGGACGGCACTGACCGAAGCGCGGATTCAGCGATTGAGTGCCCAGTTGTGCAAAGGCACTACAACAACGGCCAACTGCGTCGCGGCCCGTCCGTATGTCAGGCGAGGTTCGGCGCCGAAAATCACGGCGCGTTCTCAATGCCAAATCGCTGCAGTAGGCGTGCATTCCGCCGTTTCATTACGATCGATAATGCATGTGCTGATTTGGCACGCGGTCACGTATGCGGATTGATCGGCACACGCTTGTAAAACCGCGATTTCACTGGTTGCGTCGCTCGATGGGATGATCGTGCGTCAGGTGTGATTGATGGTGTAAGGGCTGTTCTGATGTGTGTAAATGCAGAGACGATTGTTCTCCGCGTACCATTCAGGCGTACGAACGCTGGGTGCGCGCGTGCGTGCGCTTTCATCATTGGCGCAAGTGAGCGTTTGCCGCCACGCGCAAACGCAACGAAGGGGGGAGGGCGGAGGATATATCGGAGTGCTTGGTGCGCCGGATCGAAAGAAAGGGATGGCATCGCACAGCTTGCCGTGGATGTGGTGTTTCCTGCTACAAGCGAGTATTGGAGGTGGGGCCGGGCCAATGGCGATTATTCCACGTTCACACAACCGTGCGGCAGCGCGCCATGTCACAGGCCGCTGTTCGTTTTGGTATTGCGCAGCGCGTTGGATGTCACACGCTTCGGCATTCGTTGGCAACGCATTTGTTGGTATCGGGCTACGACATTCAAACGGTGCAGGAATTGTTGGGGGCTCGCGATATAGCCCGGTGCTTCTTCGAAAAATTGGGTTCCTCACGACGAATATGTGTTACCCTGCATTATCTGCATTCCATATAACGCATGAATTTCGATTGCAGTAATCCGTAAACGCTTCACGTGAACGGACTTCCGCTGAAGCGTTTGAAA
>JAYTTR010000295.1:0-6716 GCA_043744935.1 Gemmatimonadaceae bacterium | reverse complement strand
CCTCGCGCGCCTGTGCACGAGGCAGACTCTTCTACAAACGCTTTTAACCTCTCACTCGTGTGCCGCTGGTCAAAAGGGATGGTCGCGTATTAGCCATTCTGCTGACGCATACGACGCGCAGGTCAGGTAGCGTCACGGAGCGATCGATCGCCGACTTTCGCCCATTCCACAACGTGACAGGAGTCATCATGCACATCTTCGCCATTGTGTGTCGCCGCATTCGTCGCGGCGCGTTCTTCGTGCTGGTGACACCGCTGATCCTGCGCGCGCAATCGGCGAATGCTTTACCGTTCGGCGCGTTGCACAATGCTCCGTCGACGGGAGTGCCATGCATTGCGGCGGCGGCGCGCCCGGGGAGCGAGCAAGATGGCGATGGCGCCCAACGCGCAGCTTTTGTTGCGGCGACCAATCCGTGCATGGCGACCATGCATCAAGCGATGCACGATGCACTCGCGCGTGCGTCCGGAAGCGCAGATAGCGTTTTCGTTGCCGCGATGATTGCACATCATCAAGGCGCCGTTGACATGGCGCGACAAGTCCTGCTCTACGGCCGTGACTCCGCGGTTCGCGCGTTCGCACTCGGTGTCGTCGCCGAACAGCAAGTAGAAATCACGATGCTTGCACACTGGACGGCACATAGTACCGCTGCACCACGAACACGACGAACGCCGTACATCGAGACACGAAATCAGATACGCGCGGTGAGCGCCCGCGATCGTGTGTACACGGCCGATCAGGTCTCGAACACGGTATCGGTTATCGACCCCTCAACCAACCGCTTGCTTGGTCACATTCCACTCGGCACCGTGCGCCTGGCGCCGCTGGCATCACCCGCGTTCATGCTTGGCGCACTTTACGGTGGCGAAATCAACGTGCATGGCTTGGGCTTCTCGCCCGATCATCGTTTGCTGAATATCGTCTCAACGGCAACCAATGCGGTGACAATCGTGCAGACGGCGACAAATCGCGTCGTCGGCACCGTCTACGTCGGACGCAACCCGCACGAAGGCTTCTTCACGCCCAACGGCCGCGAACTGTGGGTCAGCGTGCGCGGCGAGAACTACATGTCAGTGATTGACCCCGTGCGCATGCGCGAAGTGCGGCGCGTCGTGACAGCCACTGGACCAAGCATGATTGTTTTTCGGCCCGACGGTCGCGTCGCTTTCGTAAATCATTCATTTACACCAGAGCTTGACGTCGTCGATGTTGCGTCCGGTCGCGTGCTGGCGAGGATTCCCGTTATTAGTCGGTTTTCGCCTGATTTGGTCATCACGGGAGACGGTGCGCAGGTATGGATGACGCATAAGGATGTGGGCAAGGTTACCGTGGTGAACGCAAACACATACGTCGTCGAGGGAGTGATCGACACCGGACCGACAACGAACCACGTGACTATTGCTGGTCCGAATGGTGGCACGCGTGTTGGTGGTGCAAGCGCCGGTGAATTCGCATATGTCACCGTGTGCACGGAGAATGCCGTGAAGGTATATCGGCGCGACCGCGCGCTTGTGGCGACAATCCCCGTCGGCGCATGCCCGCACGGAATTTGGGCATCTGGAGACGGGTCGCGCGTGTACGTGGGGCTGCAGGAGGGCGACGGCGTGGACGTGATCGACACACGCACGAATGCGGTGATAGCAGAAATTCCAATGGGCCAATCGCCGCAAGCGCTTGTGTATGTGCCGGAAGCGGTGCCGTCCGGACCCGGCACCGAGAATCTTGTCTCGTTCGCTTCGATGCATCGCACCGAAGAGATTCAACTTGCTCCGATGGCGAGCGAGGCGACCGCTTGGGGACGCGTATTTGTTCGTTCGCTCGGTCCAATTGACGGTATCGACATCATTGTTCGCGGCCTCGCAGCGACGAGCGTATACACACTTTACCTCAGCGATGCGAACGGTGCGTTATCGGGAGCGAGCTTGCCGGTTGCCACCGTTATCACAGACGCTAACGGAGCCGCACCGCTCGTTGAAGCGGTCACGGCGACGCCTTTGCCAACTGGCGTCGCCGCGGTTGGTCGGCGTTTCGTACTCGTTGCCGGAAGCGCATACGACGGGTTGATCGTGCTTCGCGATCGCTAGCAGCGAGCAGCTGATGCTACTCCTCCGGCAGCGTAGCAATAATTCGCGCCAACGCCTCGTGATCGACTGGCTTCACCATGTGTTGATCAATGCCCGCATCGCTCGTTTTTCGTTTGTCGCCATCCTGTCCCCAACCGCTCAGCGCCACCAGCAATATGGACTGTCCCCACGGATGGCTGCGAATACGCCGCGCCACTTCATAACCGTTCAACGTCGGCAGGCCGATGTCGAGGAGCACCAAATGTGGGCGGAACGCTTCAGCCGCCTCAACTGCTGCCAGTCCATCGTGCGCGGTGCGCGTTTCGTTGCCGACGATTTGCAAATAAATCGCCAGTGAGTTCGCCGAGTCTTCGTTGTCGTCTACAACAAGAATGCGACGGCGTGCAATCGGTTGCACCGCACTCGGTGTTGTCGTCTCTTCGAACTGCGCGGCCGATGAATCGAGCGCGATGGGGAGCCACACCACAAACTCACTTCCCAGTTCCAGGCCTTTGCTGAACGCAGTGACCGACCCGCCGTGTAGTTCGACCAGTCGTTGTACCACACTCAGTCCGACGCCGAGTCCACCACGTGAGCGTTCGAGTGATTGATCGACTTGTCTGAACATTTCAAACACCCCTTGCAGCATATGTTCAGGCAGACCGACACCTGTATCTTTGACCGATAGCCGCACTTCGTGACCGCGACGCTCAACCGTCAACCAAATACAACCACCCGACGACGTATACCTGATCGCGTTGTTGAGCAAGTTGTCAACGACTTGCACCATGCGCACTGGATCCGCGCTGAGGTAGACGGGATTTTCGGGGAGCGTTACGACCAGCTCGTGCTGCGCGCGGTCCAGGGCCCCACGATTCGTTTCGATGGCTTGCTGGACCACGGCGGCGAGGTCGACATGTTCGCGACGAAGATCGATCAGACCACGACTGATGCGACTGACGTCGAGCAACTCATCGACAAGTCGAATCATTTGGTTGGTCTGACGATTGACAATGTCCGAGGCCACTTTAACGGCGTCCGCATTGCCATCCGTGAGTTGCAAGATACGTAATGCGTTTCGTATCGGCGCGAGCGGATTGCGCAGTTCGTGCGCCAGGATCGCCAGAAACTCGTCCTTTCGCTGATCAGTCTCGGACAAAATCAACGCGGCGCGCTGTAACTCGTTGGCCGTTTGCTTCTGGTCGTGAATGTCTGTGCTGGAGCCAACCCACATCGTGATGTGATTACTTGTATCTCGCATGGGCAACGCGCGAGTGATGTGCCAGCGGTATTCACCATCCGCGCGTTGAAACCGGTGCTCTATTTGTATCAATTGGCCCCGATCGAACCCGTGCGTCCAAGCCGCAATCGTGTGCTCGATATCATCCTGATGAATGAAACCCGCTGTGCTCCAATCGCGAATATCAGCTTTCGTCAGTCCCGTGAACTCCACCCATTGTGGGTTGAGGTAGTCAATCGTGGCATTTGGTGTCGCAGTGAAGATTTTTTGCGGCATCGAGTCCATGACAAAAGACAATTGGTGCTGCGTTTTTTGCAGCGCCTGCTCAGCGCGCACGAGGTCACTGATGTCGATGAACGACGTGATACTGCCGGTGATCTCGCCGCTCACACTCCTTTGTGCGGCGATGTTGATGAGCACCGGTATGCTCGTACCATCGGGGCGGTCGATGAATCCGTTCAGATTTCGCGTCGACACTCCCGTGCGGAGCACGGCAAGCATTGGACTCTGCGCAGGCGATAGCCGCGTACCATCCGGCGCGGTCAATTTCAGCGAGTCGTTGTACCGCTCAACCCCACGCGCCGGTTCCCGACCCCAGAGTTCTACCGCAAGCGCATTGTATGTCTGAATGATCGAGTTGGCGTCGCACGCGAACACCGCGATCGGTGCCGACGCAAACAGACTACGATACCGCTCTTCTGTTTCCGCAATTTGCTGTCTCGTTCGATGCTGCACGGACGTGTCATGGAAATAACACACGACGCCGTAGCCTCCCTCGGGCAACGGTATGCGGTTGATTTGCCATGCATAGTTTTCGGCAACGCCACCATCTTTGCGAACTTCGGAATCGTCTGGTGCGTAATAAGCCTCACCCGTTGCGAGCGTGTGACGAAACAATTGCACGGTTTCGTCCGCGCGGTCACTCGGCCACAGGATGTGCATGACCTCGTCGAAATCGCGTCCAACCACGTTTGGCACGCCGGCAAAGGTCGGCATCGCGGACGGATTCACCGCGCGCACGCGGAAATCCGAGCCGATGAGATAGACGCCGAACGGCGCGTGAATGAGCAACGTCTCAAACTGTTGCGTGCACTGCGCGAGTGCGTGCTCAGCGCGTTTACGTTCGGAGATGTCGGTGACGAGAACCGCGACTTTACGGCTGTTCGCGTCGCCGATCCGTGATACGCTGACGTCGAACCAGCGCTGCATCACGTCCGGGCCACTTTCAAAACGCACGGACTGGCCACTGGTGGCAACGCGGCCAAACGCATCGTTCAAATTTTGTTCGCCGCCTAGCACAAGTTCGCTTGCAAGCCTGCCGGTCGGATTGGTGACGCCGGTGTGCCGCTTGAACTCCGCATTCGCCACGAGGATGCGATGATCCATCACACGTCCGGCCTCGTCGAACAACATTTCGGCGACACAAAATCCCTGCCCGCTGGCATCGAACAGCGCGCCGTACTGCGGTCCGGCCGCCTCAGCGCCGTTTGTTAGTGCTCGCCCGGCGCTATCAGTGAATAAGCACATCACGCCGTCAACCGAGTCGCCGCTCTCATCATATATGGGGCTGAACGATACGTCACTGTTTAACAGAGCAACATCGCCAACGAGCATAGCTTCGCCCGATTGTGTCGGCAGTGCAATGTGTTTCTGGAACTCACCCGGCGCCATTTCTGGCAAGAAAGAACAATATGCTGGATCATTGGTGACACCGCTCCCGCCCATCGGCAAAGCGTTCGAACGTTGTCTCGTTCATCTCGACCAAGCGAGCCAACGGCGGCTGAACGCCTTGAGCAACGGACTCAGGCGCGTGCGATTGTACGCATCGCCGGCCTTGCGGATCGCTTCGGCCTGCGTCGGATAGGAATGGATGATGGTGGAAATGGTTTTGAGGCCGATTCCGGCGACCATGGCCAGGGAGATCTCGTTGATCATCTCGCCGGCATGACGCGCAACGATGGTCGCCCCAAGGATGGTGTCAGTGCCGTCTCGAACGTGAATCTTGACGAAACCCGCGTCCTCACCGTCGAGGACCGCCCGATCCACGTCGCTCATCGGCACGGTGAACGTCTTGAGCGAGAAGCCCCGCTCCCCGTATTTCCGTACGTGAACGCCAACGTGCGCAATTTCCGGGTCGGTGTATGTGCACCATGGAACAGTGAGCGCGCTCAATTTCCTGCGCCCCCAGAAGAGCGCGTTCTGCACCACGATGCGCGCGGTGGCGTCGGCCATATGGGTATATTTTCGCTCCAGGGCCACGTCGCCCGCGGCGTAGATGCGCCGGTTGCGGGTCTGCAAGTAATCGTTCACGTGTACGCCCCGCTCGTGGTCGTACTCGACGCCGGCCGCTTCGAGGTTCAGCCCCTCGACGTTGGGCGCGCGCCCGACCCCGACGAGGATCTCGTCCACTGTCACCGTCGTTTCCTCGTTGTCATTGACCAGGCGCACGTGCTTCTCGCCATCGCGCAGGGCGACGTGCGTCACCTGCGTATTGAGCCGCACTTCAATGCCGTCTCGTCGGAAGGCTTCGGCGAGGATTTCTGCAGCGTCCCGCTCTTCGCCGGGGAGGAAGTAGCGCTCCCGGCCTGCGATCACCACTTGGGAGCCAAGGCGCGCGAAGGCCTGGGCCATCTCGCAGCCCAGCGGACCACCACCGACCACCAGCAGCCGCCGCGGGCGCTCGGTCAGATTGAAGATCGTCTCGTTGGTGAGAAACCCGGCAGCCGCGAGGCCCTCGATGGGCGGGTGGGCTGCGCGGCTACCGGTGGCGATGACCGCCTTCTGGAATCTGAGCGCGGCGCCAGCGACCTCAACGGTTTGCCGGTCGGTGAACCTGCCGTCGCCCAAAAAGACGTCCACTCCCATGGCCTGGAACCGCTTGACGGAGTCGTGTCGACTGATGTGGGCGCGGAGGCGGCGCATGCGCTCCATGGCCCCGGCGAAATCGGGCTCCGAGGATATCGGCGCGCTCCCGGCGAATTCCGGCGCGTGGCGGAGGTCGGTGTGAAACCGCGCCGCGCGCAGCAGCGCCTTGGAGGGGACGCATCCGAAGTTGAGGCAGTCGCCGCCAAAGAGGCTCCGTTCCACCAGCGCCACCTTTGCGCCGAGAGCGGCGGCGGCGGCGGCGGTGACCAGTCCGGCGGTTCCGGCGCCGAGGACGACGAGGTTGTAGCGAGGAGCGGGGTGCGGGTTCGTCCAGTCCGCCGGTCGTACGTTGGCCAGCAAGGCGGCGTCGCGGATGTCGTCGGGGAGAAGCCCAACGTGGTGGCCGTCGATTAGAGGCCGTTCATTGCCTGACGCGCTGCGGTCACTCCCGTTCATCGGTTACGCGCGTTCAGCCATCCGTTGCGGAACCCGGCGCGCCGGAGCCCGGTCACGATGGCCGGGCAGTCGCGCATCAGGCGCCAGAGCAGACC
>JAYTTR010000294.1:0-6716 GCA_043744935.1 Gemmatimonadaceae bacterium | reverse complement strand
CACTCGTCCAACGACGTGAACCCAATCGCCGAGACTTCCCATGCGCCATTGCTCGTCGTTCCTCATGCTTTCCGTCGTCGCGCTCGTCGGCGCGTGTGCCCCGCATGGTTCAGTCGCGCGCAACGCGACCACCGCACGGCTGCCGTCATCGTCGGAGATTGCTGCGCGCGAGCAGACGGCGGATCAGCAAGTGCACCAGGTGCTCAATCGACTGTCGTTTGGCGCGCGACCGGGCGATGTGGACGCGGTGCGCGCGATTGGTGTCGATCGTTGGGTGGCGCAGCAGCTAGAGCCGGAGCGCATCAGCGATGCGCCCACTGATGCATTTCTGACGCAGTTTCGCACGCTTGGCAAGAGCGGTGAACAGTTGCTTGCGGACTTTCCGCCACCCGGTGCGCAACTCGCGAAGTTAGCGAAGGCGGGCGGCATGCTCACTGCTGCGGACAGCGCGAAACTGAAAGAGCAGGGACGACAGTCGTATTCCGTTGTCGGCGAAATTTCCACGATGCGCGTTGCGCGCGCTGTGAGCAGCGAGCGTCAGTTGCAAGAGGTCATGGTGGATTTTTGGGAGAACCATTTCAACGTGTTTGCTGGTAAAGATCGCTTGCGCTATTTCCTGCCCGAATACGACGCGAACGTGATTCGTCCAAACGTGCTCGGTAAGTTTCGCGATCTTCTGGGCGCTGTCGCGAAAAGTCCGGCGATGCTCTACTACCTCGACAACTGGCAGAGCGTCGCGGATAGCGGGCGGTCCACGCTCACCACCGTGCGTCGTGTTGCCGCCGGGCGAACTGTCGCCGTTGCGGCCCGTCGCGCTATCGTCATGAAGGGTGGCGTGAGCGCGGCGAACATGGGGACTGCCGCACCGCGTGCGCCAGCGATCGCGAAGTTTGCCGCGCGGCGGCGAGGTCTCAACGAAAACTACGCACGCGAACTGATGGAACTCCACACCCTCGGCGTTGACGGTGGTTACACACAGCACGACGTCACCGACCTGGCGCGCGCACTGACAGGATGGACATTGTCGAAGGGCGGGAACGGCGGGGAATTTGTATTTCGCGGTGAAGTGCATGATGCTGATGCGAAAACAATTCTCGGCAAACACTTCCCGGCCGGTGGCGGGCAAGAGGAAGGCGAGCGTGTGCTGGACATGTTGGCGCACAGTCCGAACACCGCGAGATTCATCGCCACGAAATTAGCCCGGCGCTTTGTCAGCGACACGCCACCAGCGGCGCTGGTTGATCGCGCGACGGCGACGTTTCGTAAAACAGATGGTGACATTCGCGAAGTAGTGCGGACCATCGTGACGAGTCCCGAGTTTTTTGCGGCAACCGCGTATCACGCGAAAGTAAAGTCTCCGTTTGAACTGGTGACGAGCACCTTGCGTGCAATGAATGCACAACCGGATTCCTCACCGCGTGCGGTGCAGTTGGTGAATCGTTTGGGTGCGCCAATTTTCGGACATCTGGCACCCAACGGTTATCCAGAAACTGGTGACGCCTGGATGAACGCTGGCGCGATCTTGAATCGTATCAACTTCGGACTCGCCGCTGCTGCTGGTCGCGTGCCGGGTGTGAAGCTGGCTGATTGGCCGGCGACGAAACAGCTCGCTTCACTGACGAGAGAGCAACAGGTGGATGGCGTCATCAAGGAACTGTTTGGTGGCGCTGCGTCTCCCGATACACGCGATGTTTTGCTTACCGGAACGAATCCGTTTTTGCAGAGCCGCGCCGCACAAGGTGATAGTACATCGATGGCAAACGCGACGGAGATGGTCACAGCGGGCGATACGACTGGTGGTGCCGCGCGAATGTCTCGCGGTGGTGCGGCGGATGGCCGTGCGGTTCGCAGCGCGCGTCGTCCAATGGCGCAACAGCAGCAGGCCGCAGGCCGTGAAGCCGTGAAGCCAACAGTGGGCGCTACGCTCACGCAAACGATCGGTAATTTGCCCAACCTTGCCGGCTTTGGTCAGATCGTCGGGCTCGCGCTCGGCGCGCCGGAATTTCAGCGACGTTAGTCGTTCGTATCGCGTCGCTTACCATAGCACGAGGATTTACTCATGAACCGCCGAGTGTTTTTGAAGGGTGGTGCGCTGTCGCTGGTGACGCTTGGACTGAGTCCAAGTTTCCTTCGGCGCACTGCCCTCGCGATGGATCTGCCGCGTGCCGCGCGCGGCAAAACGCTCATCGTGCTATTTCAGCGCGGTGCGGCCGATGCGCTCAACGTCGTCGTGCCGTTTGGCGATGCTGCGTACTATGCGGCGCGTCCTCAACTCGCGATTGCCGCGCCAACACAAACCGCCGGGACGGCAGGCGCGATCGATCTCGATGGCTATTTCGGATTACATCCCGCATTGAGTTCATTCAAGCCGCTGTGGGATCGCGGACTGCTCGCGCCCATTCATGCGGTCGGTAGTCCCAGCTCGACGCGATCGCACTTTGATGCGCAGGATTACATGGAAACCGGTACACCCGACGTGAAAGGCACGTCGGACGGTTGGCTGAATCGCTATCTCGCGGTGCGCGGAACATGTGAGCAATGCGCGGTTGGCACCGATGCACCGTTTCGCGCGGTCGCGATGACCGCACAGACACCACGTATTCTTGGCGGCACGTCACCGAGTGTCTCGATGAATTCTCTCGATGAGTTTTCGATTCGCACCAACGGTGGCGAATCGGAAAAGCGGCTCGAGGCGTTGTATCGCACCGGTAATTCCGATGTCGTGCATGGCAGTGGTACGGAGATGTTTGAAGCGTTGAAGCAGCTCCGCGCTGCAAATCCGCAGCAATACAAACCCACCGCCGGCGTGGAGTATCCAAAGTCAGCGTTTGGACAACGCTTGCTGCAAATCGCGCAACTGATCAAAGCCGGCGTCGGCATGGAAGTCGCGTTCGCCGACATTGGCGGTTGGGACACGCACGTCAATCAAGGTGGCGCGCAGGGACAGTTAGCGCAGCGGCTCAGCGATTTTTCCGATAGTATCGCGGCCCTTGTCTCCGATCTTGGGGATCGCATGGGCGATGTTGTGATTTTGACGATGTCGGAGTTTGGTCGCACGGTGCGCCAGAACGGCACCGGCGGTACGGATCATGGTCACGCGGGTGCGATGTTCGTGATTAGCGGCGCGCTGAAGGGAGCGCACAAGGTGCATGGCAAATGGCCTGGCCTCGCGCCTGAGCAGCTCAACGAAGGGCGAGACCTTGCGCTAACGACCGATTTCCGCAGCGTGTTCAGCGAAGTTGCGTCGAAGCATCTCGGCGCGCAGTCGTTGGACAAGATTTTCCCGGGTTTCCGCGCGCCGACGTCGAATTGGCTCGGCGTGTTGTAGCTGCCGCCGTAGTCGTTGCTCGTACCGGAATTGCTCGCGCTGCCGTTGGGCAGCGCGATGCACTTCGTTCATCACACGCCGCGACATGTCGCGCGTAAATTCCACCAGATCCGGCAGTGGATTTTCATCGTTGAATGCGATGCGCATTTCCGCCTCGCATTCGTCGAGCGGTGCACTGCCGGTACGAAAAAATTCTGTGCGTGATGGTCCGCACCCATCCGTCGCCAGCTTGCCGCTGCTGACCTCAATACGTCGCGATTCTATGCCGACGGGCGGCTTCCAGATGCTGTCGCGTTCGGGACTGTGCCAACCTTCTTTGAGAAAGCGCGCCCAGATTGGTGCGGCGAGTCGCCCACCGGTGGCAGCGGCGCCGAGCGGCGTTGGTTCGTCAGCACCAAACCACACACTGGCCACGAGTGATGGTGTAAAGCCAACAAACCACACATCGGCGCCATCGTTTGTTGTACCGGTTTTGCCGGCCACAGGACCGCGAATTCCAGCGCTTCGCACCGCGCGCCCTGTGCCTTCATTTACGACGCTTTGCAAAAGCGATGTGATCAAAAACGCATCCGTCGCCTGGAGCACCGACACCGGGGCGACAACGGGTCGCGACCATAGCACGCGACCGAAGACGTCTTCGACGCGTTCGATGGTGTACGGGACGACGCGAAGTCCACCATTGGCAAACGGCGCATAGGCGACGGTGAGTTCAAGTGGTGTGACTGCGCCGGCGCCGAGCGCGAGTGCTGGGACCAATGGAAGCGTGCTCGAAATTCCTTGTGCGTGGGCGAGTGCGGCAATGACGGGAATCCCGAGGTCTTGACTCACACGCACCGTTGCGGCATTGGCCGAACGCGTGAGTGCGTCGCGCAGGGTGATGCGACCCGCGTATTCATGCTCGTAGTTCGTGGGCGTCCATGTATCGTGACCGATGATCACGTCAATGGGCGCGTCGTCTACCATCGTGGCGGGCGTGAAGCCGTGCATCAATGCGGCCGCGTACACAAACGGTTTAAACGCAGAGCCAGGCTGGCGTTGGGCGCGCAAGGCACGATTGAACGCACGCCGTTCAACGCGTCGACCACCAACGATTGCGCGTACGGCGCCCGTGTTTGGATCGAGCGCCACAAGTGCGCCTTGGGTGCGCTGGCCTGGGCTCGTGATGTCACCGCGCTCGTTGTCCACTTGCCCTGCACCACTTGCGATGGCGCGTTCTGCGGCAAATTGCGCGCGTCGATCAAACGTGCTGCGCACACGCAACTGTCCATCATTCAGCGTGACCGGTAGCGCGTTCGCCTTCCGTAGAGAGTCGAGTGTTGAACGCACTGCTTCGAGGGCCCATGAATCGATCACGTGTGGCTCCCACTCATGATCCGGGACCACAATGGGCACGAGACGCGCGGCGGCAATGGCACGGGCTGTGACCACGTGTTCGCGCTCCATGACCGTCAGGACAACGTCACGACGCGATAACGCACGTGCGGCATCGTGGCGCGGCGTGTAGGCTGACGGTGCTTTCGGTAAGCCTGCGAGCAGTGCGGCCTCTGCAACGTTTACGTCGCGCACGCTGCGTCCAAACAGATCTCGACTGGCGCCTTCGACGCCGTACACACCGTTGCCGAGGTAGATGGCGTTGAGATATCGCTCGAGAATTTCGTTTTTGGTGAGCGCCGATTCGAGTAACGTCGCATATCGCCACTCGAGCAGCTTGCGCGTCATACTGCGTTCTGATGCGCGATGACTGAGAAAGACATTGCGCGCAAGCTGCATGGTGATCGTGCTCGCACCTTCCCGTACGCCACCGGCGCGTACGTTGCTGACAACTGCGCGAATAACGCCGTGCCAGTCAATACCGTGGTGCGCATAGAAGCGTCGGTCTTCGACTGCGACAAACGCGGCGCGCACGTGTGTTGGAACTCGGGTTATCGACACGTTCAGTCGTTTGACAGGGGCGAGCGCTCCGATGACCAGGTTACGGTGATCGAGCAGCATCCCTCCCTCGGTTGGTTGCCATGCGCGCAGTTGCACGACGGATGGACACCCGTCGAAGCCGCAGGTGGACCACCACGAGCCTGCGGCGGCAAATAGGGCGAGCGTTGCGATGAAGCTCGATATCCACCGCACCCGGCGATTAACCTTCGCGTCCATCTCCACACCCCTTGGATCCGGAATACCCGTATGTCGCGCAGTCGCAAGACACTTGTTGTTTCTTTGGCGCTCGTTGGACTTGGTGCGTCCGCGTTGTCGGCCCACGCCGTCGTACGTGCAACGACGCATCGAAGTGCCAGACCGGCTCCATTGGCGCGCCGGGTTGCCGCGTTGCCACCCAACAAGCTCGGGCGCATTCCTATCCTTGAATGGCACCAAGTGGTCGATGCCGACGGCAGCTACAAAGTGTCGCGAGCGCGATTTACGGCTGAGTTGACAGAGCTACACGCGCGAGGATACGTACCGATCAACTTGTCCGACATGTTGGACAAGAAAATTGATATTCCGGCGGGAAAATCGCCGGTACTCTTCACGTTTGATGATGCGTCGCCAAGTCAGTTTCGGTATCTCGAGCGCGGTGGGTCGCTGGTGGTCGATCCGAGTAGTGCGGTGGGCATTTTGCTGGATTTTGTAAAGGCGCATCCAGATTGGAAAGCGAAGGGACTTTTTTGCGCGCTGCCGGCCGCATCGGCGGGGCATGCATTTTTTGGTGACAAAGGCATTGATGGTCAGAAAACGGCGTGGCGTTTTCCAAAGCTCCGCTTTCTTGTCGCTCAGGGCTTTGAAATGTGCAATCACACCTTGTGGCATGCGCAGTTGAACAAGTTCAGCGATGCCGTCGTGCAGGAGCAATTGGCGCGCGGCGCACTGGCCATCGACTCGGCGCTTCCGAATTACAAGATTCGTGGTTTGGCGCTGCCGTATGGCATTTGGCCGAAAAATAAAGCGCTGGCGTATTCTGGGATTTGGTTTGACAAGAAGGCGCGGCGCGATGTGAAGTATGCCAACGAAGCGGTCTTTCTTGTCGCGGGCGGGCCGGCGCGCAGTCCGTTCGATCCTGCGTTCGATGCGAAGGCACTCCCCCGCGTGCCGTTGCAGGGAGGTACCAAGCTCACGCCCACGTTGGATGCGATGGACAAGCCCGGGTCGATGGCGCGGTATGTGTCCGACGGCAATCCGAAAACGGTCGCGCGCTAGACGTCCGTTGTTCAGCGCCTGCTACAGTTTGTAGTTGCGGAGCGAGGAGATGGCGGTTTCAAGCGCGGCGCGTTGCTGCTCCGTGGGTGACAACGCCCAGAGCTCTTCGTATGTGGTAATCGCGAGGTTGAGCGCTTCGCGATCGTGCTCTGCCGATGCGAGACCGGAGGCGTTGTCCGCGAGCGCCGCTTTCGCGAGCTGA
>JAYTTR010000293.1:0-6718 GCA_043744935.1 Gemmatimonadaceae bacterium | reverse complement strand
GTCAACGTATTTTCTGACGCAGGCAACAACTGGGCGTCAGCGCGGCAGATCAACCCAACCCGGCTCTTCCGTTCGGCGGGCTTTGGGGTATCTACTGTCACGCCGCTCGGACCACTCGGGCTCGACATGGCTTATGGATTCGACCGTACGGCGATCGATCCAATTACTCTTCGCGTGCGCCCGGATCCGAAGTGGCAGTTCCACTTCCGGCTCGGCAAGCTTTTCAACTAGAGGATTTCTGATGCGTTTATCCGTTTTTGTCGGCGCCTGTGCACTGTTGGTTGTAACGTCTGTTGGCGTTTCTGCCCAGACTGTGCAGAAGTTTGCGTTCATCAATTCCCAGCAACTGATGCAGACCGCGCCGGGTCGTGCAGAGGCGGAACTGCAGTTTCAGAAGGACATGGAAGTGTTTCGCGCCCAAGTGGCAAAACTCGGCGACTCCTTGAGCGCTTTGGAAAAGGCATATCAGTTGGAGCTGATTTCCCTGTCGCCTGCAGCAAAGGACGCGCGGTTGAAGACAGTGCAAGAGAAGAAGACGGAATATGAGGATCGCGTGCAGAAGCTGGACCAGCAAGCGCAACAACGTGAAGCGGAATTGATGCAGCCCGTGATGGACAATGTGCGCAAGGTGCTCGACGACGTGCGCACTGAAGGCGGCTACTCATTTATTTTTGACGTAGCTGCAGGCTCGGTGATTGTCTCGGTCGACAAGAATCTGGACATCACCGACCGGGTACAGGCGAAGCTTCGCTTGAGCGCGCCGAAGGCGGCCGTGAAGGCGACCTCCGGGCCAGCGGTTGCGCCAGCGGGCGTGACGACGAAGAAGCCGCCTTCGAAGTGAGCGACGGGCAGGTTCCGCGGGCAGGCGGCAGCGGTGATGCGCGGGTGCGTATCACCGCTGCTGCGATTGCGGAGCAAGTTGGCGGAAACATAGTGGGCGATGCGGACACGGTAGTGTTCGCGATTGCTCCATTGGATCGGGCGGGACCATCTGATCTGAGTTTTCTTGCCCATGCGCGCTACGTCGCCTGGTTCGCAACGTCGCAGGCGGGGGTCGTGCTGGTGTCGCCCGCCTTGGCGAATACGATTGGCTCGCCTCGTACGCGGGTTGTGGTGGACAAGCCCATTCAGGCAATGCTTCGTTTACTCGCACATTTTCGGCGTCAAGAACCACGTCCGGTGGGTGTGCATCCCACGGCGCTTGTGGCACCGACTGCCACATTGGGTGATGGAGTGACCATTGAGGCGTATGCAATCATTGGCGACGGCGTGACGCTCGGTGATCGCTCGTGGATCGGGTCGCACGCGGTGGTTGGCGAGGGAACTACAATTGGTAGCGATGTGCGATTCTATTCGCATGCGATGACGTATGCATTTGTAGAGATTGGTGACCGCGTGGTGCTGCACGCCGGCGCGCGTGTTGGCCGCGATGGCTTTGGGTTTGTCCAGAGTGACGGACGGCTGGTGCGCGTGCCGCATCCTGGGCGTTGTGTGCTCGAGGATGACGTCGAAATTGGTGCCAATAGTTGTGTTGATCGCGGAAGCGTTGATGACACGATCATCGGTGCGGCCAGCAAATTGGATAGTCTTGTGCATGTCGCGCACAATGTGCGCATCGGGAAGGGGTGTTTTTTTGCGGCGGGAGTTGGGATCGCGGGGTCGTCTCGTATCGGTGACTATGTCCAGTTTGGCGGGCAATCAGGCGTTGGCGGACACGTGAATATCGGCGACAGAGTTTCTGTCGCCGCTCGTGCGGGCGTGATCAGCGACGTGCCTGCTGGCATCACCGTCTCGGGGTTTCCTGCGCGTCCGCATCGCGAGCAGCTTCGCTCATGGTCTGCATTGGCGCGATTGGGGAAGATCATTCGTCCGCTTGAGCAGATGCTCGCGGATCGAGCGGATTCGTGATCGCGTCGGCGCAGCGAGCGGCGCCTGCGTTCGTTCGCGTTGGAATGGGCGGAGCACGAGTTACGATTGCTGGTGACGCCATTGTCGAAGGCGTGGGACTGCATCTCGGGCATCCGTGTCGTCTGATATTCCGACGTTCAGCCACCGGTTCTGGTGTAGTCTTTCGACGGAGTGATCGTCCCGATGCGATACCGATTTCGGCGCGCATTAGCGAAGCGGTTGAAGCTGAACGGCGGACGCAGCTTGGTCGCGGGCCGGACGCGTTTCACACGGTCGAGCACGTGCTTGCGGCGATCGGTGCTCTCGCCATTGACGACATCGAGATTGTGATGGACGGACCCGAGCCGCCAATCATGGATGGGAGTGCGGCTCCATTTTTGGCGGCGCTCTTGCAGGTGGGGTTGGTGTCGAATGGCGGTCGGCCGGAATGGTTGGTGTTGCGAAAGTCGATACGTGTCGTTGACGGGGAGTCGGTCTACGAGGCGCGTCCGTGTATCCGACTCTCGCTTGATGTCACGATTGATTTCCCGCATCCATTGATCGGGAAACAAACAGGGCAGTACACCATTAGTGCCGATCATTTCGCGCGCGAGTTAGCGGCAGCGCGAACGTTTGGTTTTGTGCATGAGGTGGAGGAGCTGCGAAGTAAGGGGCTTATTCAAGGCGCGTCTACCAACAACGCGGTCGTGCTGGATGACACGAGCGTTGTGCAGAACACGCTGCGCTGGTCCGACGAGTTCGTGCGTCACAAGGCGCTCGATTGTGTCGGTGATCTTGTCCTTGCCGGCGCGCGTGTGCGCGCACATATCGACGCATACAAGCCGAGCCATCGGGGCACTATCGCTCTCGTGCGCGCGCTTGTGCAACACGCTGTTCGGGAGTCTGCCGTGTATACCATCGAAGACATCATGCAGGTGTTGCCCCACCGATATCCGTTCTTGCTGGTCGACCGGATCTTGGAGATCGAGGAAGGCAAGCGCATTGTCGGTCTCAAGAACGTGACAATCAATGAGCCGTTTTTTCAAGGACATTTCCCTGGACATCCGATTATGCCAGGGGTCTTGATCGTTGAGTCAATGGCGCAGGTTGGCGGAATGCTTCTGATGCGATCCATCGAGGACCCCTCGACCAAGGTCGTATATTTCATGTCACTTGATAACATCAAGTTCCGACGTCCAGTACGTCCCGGTGATCAGTTGCGCCTCGAGCTTGAGGTGCTGCAGATTCGTGGTTCGACTTGTCGGATGCGTGGTACGGCCAGTGTTGACGGTCAGGTGGCCGCCGAAGCAGAGATGGCGGCGATTATTCGCGACAAATGAGCGCGCGTATCCATCCTACGGCGATCGTTGACGCGAGCGCGGTACTGGGCGATGGCGTGACCATTGGTCCGTGGGCGCTTGTGGGACCGCAGTGCACGCTGGGCGACCACGTCGAACTTGCCGCGCGTGCAACGCTGGAACGCAATGTGATCCTTGGCCAGCGCGTGAGTGTTGGCATTGGTGCGATCCTTGGCGGTGATCCGCAAGACCTCAAGTATCGTGGCGAAGAGACATGGGTGGACGTTGGTGATGACACGTCAATTCGTGAATATGCGACGGTTAATCGTGGAACGGCGCATTCGCTCAAGACGTCGATCGGGCGAAGCTGTTTTTTGATGAGCTACGTGCATCTCGCGCACGATTGTCACTTGGGTGATCACATCATTATCTCGAACGGCACGCAGCTCGCGGGCCACGTGACGGTAGAAGATCGCGTGACCATCTCCGGCCTCTGCGCGGTGCATCAATTTGCGCGAATTGGCCGGCATGCGTTCATTGGCGGTTGCTCGCGTGTGTCGCAAGATGTGCCGCCCTTTGTCCGTGCCGTCGGCAATCCACTCAAACTATTTGGATTGAATTCCGTTGGTCTTCAACGAGCGGGCTTCGACGAAGCACTCGTGCGTGAGTTGAAGCGCGCGTACCGATTGTGCTTTCGTTCGGATCTCAACTTGTCACAAGGCGTCGAACGCGCGCGTGACGAAGTGGAGCTCTTGCCAGAAGTGTCGCAGTTTCTCGACTTTATCGACGCCAGTCGACGGGGTGTCGGTTTCTGAACGCCAATATCGACGTGCGGCTGTTTTCGCAACGGGGCGCGCCACGCATCGGTGTTGTAGGCGCGGGCGGACTTGGTGTGCATCACGTGCGTATTCTCCGTGATCTTGCGGGTGATTGTTTTATCGGATTTGTCGATGAAAACCCCGCACGCGCGGCAGAGGTTTCTGCGTCGCTTGGCGTTATGGCATATCCGTCGCTCGACGCGTTGCTCAATGAGATTGATGCGCTCTCGATCGTTGTGCCAACGTCCGTACATCACGCCGTTGCGTCGCAGGCGTTGCGTCGCGGAAAGCACATTTTTGTCGAGAAGCCGTTTACGGTGACGTTGGCGCAGGCCGACGAGTTGCTGGTGCTCGCCGCCGCCGCAGGCGTTGTGTTGCAGGTGGGGCACGTTGAACGATTCAATCGCGCGGTGCGTGCGGCGATGCCGTTTGTCGACGGTCCACGATTTATAGAGAGTGATCGGCTGGCGCCATTTAGCCCGCGGGGATCTGATGTCGCGGTCGTCCTCGACCTGATGATTCACGACCTGGATTTGGTCCACACGCTCGTCGGCACGCGTGTCACCGATGTGCAGGCGATGGGGATGCCGGTCCTCACGCCACAAATTGATATTGCGAACGCGCGGCTGACGTTCGCGAACGGCGCTGTTGCAAACATCACGGCGAGCCGAGTGTCACGGGAACGATTGCGCAAGTTGCGAATTTTTCAACGAAGCGGATATCTCTCGCTGGATCTCGCTGCGGGCACGGGTGAATTCTACCGATTGCGTGGTGACTTCGATCCACTGCAATTGGCGCGTGCGCCGCGCGCGCTCGAAGATTTTGTTGAACTTGTGCCGCTTGCCGCACCTGATGCTGAACCATTGGCGCTTGAACTTGCGCAGTTCCTGGGTGCGGCCGCAGGGCGCAATCCGGTGGCGGTCACCGGTCAGGAAGGGCGTGAGGCACTCGAGGCGGCGCTTCGCATTGTGACGGCCATTGAGGAGGCGCGCGCGGTCTTGCGTGCGGGTGACGCACCACGTGCGTGAGATATTGTTTGTTGTTGGCGAAGCGTCCGGCGACCTACACGCGGGCAAAGTAGCGGAGGTGTTGCACGAGCAGCGTCCCGACATACCGATGGTTGGTATTGGGGGCGAATTCATGCGTGCCGCCGGCGTTGAACTGCTCGAACATGTCGAACAGCTCGCGGTGATGGGTTTCGTGGAAGTGCTCGCCCATGTGCCGAAGCACTGGGCGATGTTGCGCATGCTCCGTCAACGTATTGCAACTGGACGCGTCGGCCTTGTGGTGCTGCTGGACTACCCGGGATTCAACGTGAAGGTTGCGGAGGTCGCGCATCGCGCCGGCATTCCGGTGTTGTACTACATCACGCCGCAAGTGTGGGCGTGGGGCGCTGGTCGGCTGCCGAAGCTTGCGCAGGTTGTGACGAAGGCGGCGTCGATTCTGCCGTTCGAAGAATCGTTGCTTCGCGCGCACGGCATCGATGCGACGTTTGTTGGACATCCGTTGCTGGATCGCGCCGCTGACCTCCCATCGCGACGCGACGCGCGTGCGCAGCTTCGGCTACCGGCCGCTGGAGAAATTCTCGCTGTGTTTCCGGGGAGTCGTCGCGCGGAGCTGTCTCGGCATCTCGCACCGTTTATTGAAACGGCGCTTGAGCTACAGCGACGTCGTCCGAGCTTGCACGTGGTCGTGAGTGTCGCACCAACCGTGAAGATCTCGTCGACGGAATGTCCGTTTCCGCTCGTGCATGGCGCTTCGTTTCCTGTGCTGCGTGCCGCGACTGCCGGATTGCTCAAGAGCGGCACGACGACGTTGGAAGCTGCAGTGGCTGGACTTCCGCACGTCATTGGATATCGCACAAGTCCCATCACGGCGGCCATCGCGAAGCGTCTGATCAAGATCCCGCACATTGGATTGGTAAACGTTGTTGCTGGACGTGAAGTGTCACGCGAATTTCTTCAAAACGATTTGCAAACGGTGCCGGTCGCAAACGCGCTCGAGCCGCTGCTTGCAGAGGGAAGCAGTGCGCGAGCAGCAGCGGACGCTGGATTGGCCGAGGTGCGCGCGATGCTCGGAACACCCGGCGCCGCCAAACGCGTGGCAGCAATGGCACTTGGTATGTTGCGATGACGGGTGAGCGCGAACGCAACGTCCCAGACCGCAATGCGCCGATTCGCCAGCGACCCGCACAACCGTTCGATTGGCGCACGCGCGTTGCTATTCGAATGGTGGGCTGGATGCTTGAGGCGCTCGGCGCAACGTGGCGACTTCGTGTGCACGGTCGTGAGGCACTGCTTGCGCGCGACGAACATGCGCCGCGCGTGGTGTACACGTTGTGGCACGGTCAGATGCTACCAATCATTTATGCGCATCGACAACCCACTGCGGTGATGATCAGTGAACATCGTGATGGGGAAATTCTTGCGCAGATTCTCGGGCGTCTTGGCTTTTCCGCTATTCGTGGCTCTACGTCACGCGGTGGCGCACGCGCACTGCTTGAAGCAGTGAAAGTGTTCAACACCGGCGTGGACGTTGTAATCACGCCGGATGGTCCGCGCGGTCCACGGCATTCGTATGCTCCGGGCGCGCTTGTCCTCGCTGCGCGTGCAGGCGCGGCGATCGTGCCAATCGTTGCGTATGCCGATCGCGCGTGGCGGTTGCGATCATGGGATCAATTCGAGATTCCCAAACCGTTTGCTCGGGTGACGATCG
>JAYTTR010000292.1:0-1769 GCA_043744935.1 Gemmatimonadaceae bacterium | reverse complement strand
CGCTGCTTGAAGCTGCATCAAGCAGTGGCGTGCGCGGTAAAATTCGCATCGGGGTCATCACCGGCGACGATATTCTGAGTCGGCTTGACGAACTCATGGCCGCTGGACATTTGCTCGCGAATATGGAGACTGGCGAGCCGCTGTCCACCATTCGCGATCGTGTGCTCTCCGCCAACGCATACATCGGATCGACACCGATTGTCGAAGCCCTCGAACGGGGTGCCAATGTCGTCGTGGTTGGTCGCAGCACTGACACCGCGCTCACGATGGCGCCACTGCGACATGAGTTTGGATGGAAGCCGGACGATTGGAACGCGATGGCGTCGGGCATCATCGCTGGTCACATTCTCGAGTGTGGCGCGCAAAGTTCAGGCGGCAACTGTTTGCACGAGTGGCGCACCATCCCGGATCTCGCCAACGTGGGCTATCCGATCGCCGAAGCGTACGCCGACGGCAGTTTCGTCATCACCAAACACGCCAACACGGGTGGCCGAGTATCGGTGCCGAGCGTGAAGGAACAGTTGGTATATGAAATGGGTGATCCACACGCGTATATCACACCCGATGTCGTCGCCGATTTCACCAGTATTCAACTCGAACAGATTGGCGAGAATCGCGTCCGCGTGCATGGCATCACCGGTGCGCCGCCAACACCGTATCTGAAAGTGTCCATCGCCTATCGCGCGGGCTTCAAAGCCGTCGGTTCACTTGTGTATTCGTGGCCCGATGCAATGGAGAAAGCGCAACTGGCGGACCGCGTGCTCCGCGAGCGACTCGACAATTTGGGTTTGAAGTTCGACCAGGTGTTGAGTGAATTTGTCGGCGCTAACGCCACCCACGGTGCGCTGGCTGGCGATGGTCATGACGCGCCCGAAGTGCAATACCGAATTGGTGTTCGCGGTGGAGATCGCGCGGCCGTTGAGCGTTTTACCCGGGAGATCGTGCCCTTAGTGCTGAATGGTCCGCCAACCGTCACTGGGTTTGCGGGCGGTCGTCCAAAAGTGGAAGAGATCGTTGCTTACTGGCCTGCGTTGCTTGATAAGCGCGCAGTCTCCACCGCTGTTCGCATCCTGGAGTAGTCGCCATGCACGTTCGGTTACTAGACATCGCGCACGCACGCAGCGGCGACAAGGGCGACACGGCTAACGTCGGACTCATCGCGTTACGGCCAGAGTGGTACGCCATTCTCGATACGTACGTCACACGTGATCGCGTTGCGGCGCACTTCGCAGGACAGATTCACGGTGCGGTCGATCGCTTCGAATTGCCAAATCTAGGCGCGCTCAATTTTCTGCTGCACGGCGCCCTCGATGGAGGCGGCACGTTTTCGCTCAAGACCGATGCACAGGGCAAGGTGTACTCCACGGCACTGCTGCGTATGGTGATTGAGGTTCCGGATGCGGAGGCCACCGCCGTCGCGTTGCCCGCGTTCGGATGAGCAGCGCCAAGCTGGGTCTTGTCTTGCTTGGCGTTGTTTTTTTCACACTCGCGCTGCGCACGAATGCGGCGTGGGCGCGCTGGGCCGGCATCGCGTGCGTTGCGCTGGCGCTCGTGTTACGCGTCGTCGAGCGATTACGCAGCAAGTTGTAAGACGTCGTCGGCACCTTGGAGCATCGGCGGTCCGCTAGATTGCGCTGATGACCGCGCTCACCGTCCCAGAACTCCTCGCGCCAGCCGGTTCGCTCGATGCCGTCCGCGCCGCCGTTGCCAACGGCGCCAACGCCATTTACCTCGGCGCATCGATGTACAACGCCCGCGACGAAGGCGCG
>JAYTTR010000291.1:0-6787 GCA_043744935.1 Gemmatimonadaceae bacterium | reverse complement strand
GACCAGCGTGAGTATGACGAGTGTGCACAGCAAACGACGAGTTGTATCGATCATGGACGCTCTTTCCGTGGCGACTGGGCGGCGCGCGCTGACGCATCGCTCATAGTTGGCATGATGGCGATGTTCTCAGCTCCGATCGCAGCGTGTAACTCGAGTACGCTCAATCGCTGCGCAAAGAGCGTGCGATAGAACAGTTGACGTGCCTCGGCCAGTGCTCGTGCGGCGTCGAGTACCTGCATGAGTGGTACAGCGCCCTCTCGATATGCACCAAGCGTGATCGCACGCGCATCTTCCGCGCGTCGCAAATAACCGGCTTGCAACGCGCGCATTTGTTGCGACAACGTGCGCGCTGCTTCGAGCGCTCCGGCAACGTCAGCGACGATTTGCCGTTCCATCCACATTGCCTCTTGTTGCTGCGCGCGCAGCTCCGACGTGGCGCGATGTATCTCGCCGCGGTTCTGATCAAAGATCGGCAAGGGAATCATGATGCCAGCGATGAATGTTCGCGCGCCCGAAATCGACTTTTCGCCGAGCATGCCACTGGCCTCGCGTAAGACTGCGGATTGCTCGAAGGTTCGACTTGCGCTCGCGGCGGCGATACGCGCTTGGACCGCTGCGAGATCGGCGCGTAGAACGTGCGCCATCTCGATAACGTGATCGAGCGCGGGAAACTCTTGCGGTATCGCGTCCGAGTCGGCGAGTACTGTCGTGACAGAATCGATGTCGACGAATGCGGCAAGCAGCGCATTCGCGCGCGCAACCTCGATACGAGCCAGCGCCACCTCCGTCGACGCAGCGTCGCGCTCCACTTGCAAGCGCAGGAGGTCGACCTCGGCGGAGGCACCTTCTCGCACGCGCACATCCGTGTAGCGCACCAGCGAATCCAGCCACAACTGCACGTCACTCGACGCTACGAGTGCCCGCTGCGCCAGCGCGAGTCGATAGAACGCGCGTGCCGCATCGAGCGCAACGCGTTGCGTGGTGACGCGGAGATCTGCGCCAGCAGCATTCACGAGCTGATCGGCTTGACGGGCGCGCGGGCGCTGTTGGTACACTTGGGCCAACGGCAGTGTCACGAACGTCGAAATCTCGCGACTCATACCGCTTGCCGATGCACGCCCGGGAAACGGTCCGTTCTCCTCTTGCCAGGATAGCATCGGGTTGCCGAACGCTCGAGCCGTCGTGCGCGCGCCTCGCGCTGCCTCTACCCTAAACGCCGAGGCCGCGATTACTGGATGTTTCGCAATAACGCGCGCCAACACGGAGTCGAGTGTAAAAAGCGCGTGAGTCTGCGCTTGTACTGCCGATGACCGCGCACATCCTATCAGCGCAACCAACGTAAGATGTCGGTAGAGAAAACGCACCGGACGCATACTCCATGAAATGTACGGCGCCCGTGCGCCGAGCAAAACCTCGGTGACCGCGTGCGACGCAGCGATGTTGGATTCGTTGAAATGAGAAGCGTCGTCCAGCCGCGGAGTACTCGCGCGGCCGCGACGGACCTGCGGCCGTGCTAGACCAACGGCGGCGGCACGAGCGGTATTGGCGCAAGATTACGCACACTATCAATGACTGCCAAATAGGTCTGCGCTTCGCGCGATGGCGCGCGCGTTTGGGCGGACGCAATGGTTCGCAAGGCGACGCAATGGTTACACCCGCAGCCAATGGCATCACGCGCTACCGAGAGCTCGCTACCGGCCATCATCGCGGGCGTGACCGTTGGCGTTTCAGATGCCGACATGCACGACACGGTCGACGGGACCACGCTACCGAATACGTAGTCCAGCAGCACGTCAAATGACGAACAGCCGAGACACCAGACGGTGAGAAACGCGGTGGAGAGGCGCGCGAGGCGATTTGCGACGGTACTCATGCCGCGAAAGCTAGCATCGACGCAGTTAGCTGGAGTAGTATGCCGCGTTTTCCTCCACGTAGCCCTTGGATAAATCGCAACCAAAGGCACGAGCCTTCCCCTCGCCAACGCCAAGGGCGACGTCAAGATCGACCACATCGCGCGAAAGTGTATCGCGCACTGCGGCGTCGTCGAACGGCAATCGCTCGCCATTGCGCACCACAGGAAACGCGTTGATCCACGCGTCGGTCTGCTCTGGTCGGATTGTGCATTCGAAACATTTGCCGATCGCCATCAACAGCCGCCCAACATTTGGATCTGCGCCGTGGACCATGGTTTTGATTAACGGCGAATTGACGATCGACCTTGCCACCACATGCGCTTCCGTTTCGTTGAGCGCGCCACGCACAGTGACGCGAATGAGGCGTGTTGCGCCTTCACCGTCACGCGCCAGTGTTTCGCACATGCGCACGCAGCCGGCCAGGAGCACATCATAGAATGCGGCCTCATCGACATGTCCGGCCAGTCCGTTGGCGAGCATGGCACACGTGTCGGACGTGCTGGTATCCGTATCGACCGAGAGAGTATTGAACGATTCCTTCACAGCGCGGCGCAGCATGCCGTCAAGGGTTGGTGCTTCAAACGCCGCGTCGGTAAAAATGTACGCCAACATCGTCGCCATGTTCGGCTCAATCATGCCCGAGCCCTTCGCGACCCACGTAATTGTTGCCGCACCAACTGATGCCGATAACGCCTTCGGATGCGTGTCGGTTGTCATGATGCCTTCCGCGCCGACCATGGGATCGTCTTGCAAATCCTTGGCGATCCCCGCAATGCCACGCTCGATTTTTTCAATTGGCAATGGGACGCCAATCACACCAGTTGAGCTCACGAGCACGCGGTTTGACGTGGTCTGCAACTCGGCGGCGGCTGCGGCGGCCATACGTCGCGCGTTTGCTATGCCCAGTGCGCCCGTCGCAACGTTACTGACTTTGCTGTTGGCGACAATCGCGCGCAGCATGCCTTCGCGCATGGTTTCGCGCCCCAGAATGATCGGCGCCCCCGGAAAGTGATTCCGCGTGAACACAGCCGCTGCGACTGCATCAACGTCGCTGACAAAGAGCGTTAAATCGCGCGCCGTTGGCTTGAGTCCAACGTTCCGACTGGCGCAGTGGAAACCGCGTGGGAAAACGGGCGTCTGGTGAAACGGGGAAGAACGCATGTCAGGCATCTGGCAAAACTGAATACCTGAAGGACTTGGCGCCAGTGAGCGAGTGTTTGGCAACGGTATGCCTTCGAAGCGCCACTGTTTTCGCACATGCGGGTACTTCGTCCCTTAGACTTCTCGCTGGCTGCATATCCCACCCATTTCGCACCCGAACCGTGCTCGACATGTCCAGTCTTCTTTCTCGCCGTCCGTTGGCTTGGGCCGTAGCGACGGCGCTTTCCGCGTCCTCCGTGCTTTCCGCGCAAACCTCGGCGCCACAGCGTCCACGTCCGATGTCCGTTGCGGATACGTCAATTTTTGCACCGCTCGTTTTGCCGACGGCCAACGAGCTTCGTGCGGGAAGTGGCGCGCCCGGCGCGCGGTATTGGCAGAATCGTGCGGACTACAATATCGCGGCAACACTTGACACCACAGCGAAAACGGTGCGCGGTGAGATGACGCTGCGTTACACAAATCATTCGCCTGATACGCTTCGCTTTATCTGGTTGCAAACGGAACAGAATGCGTTTCGCAGCAACTCGCTGAACTCATTCATTTTTCCAGAATCCTCGCGGTTTGGCGCTCGTGGGTTCGAGGGTGGTGATGTTTTTACAAAGCTGGAGCAAGTGTTCGGCGTCGCCGCTGGCGCGAAGGGCGGGAAGCGAGTCGCGCTCAAGTCGCGACCCAACGAAACGATGACGAAGGTTGATCTCGCCGAAGCGTTGGCGCCGGGCAAGACGGCGACGATTGATATGGCGTGGAGCTTTCTGGTGCCCGAGCATGGCGCGGATCGCATGGGGCGCGACGGCGCGCTCTTCGAAATCGCGCAATGGTATCCACGCCTCGCTGTGTATGACGACGTGCGCGGATGGAATACGGAGCCCTACTTGGGACAGGGGGAGTTTTATCTCGACTACGGTGACTACTCGCTGGCCCTCACAGTGCCAGCTGGCTATACGGTTGCGGCAACGGGTGCGCTACAAAATGCGAGCGAGGTGTTGACGCCGGCCGTGTTGGCACGTCACGCGTTGGCCGCGAAGTCCGACACAGTGATCCGTCTCATCACCGAGGCGGATTTGACGAGCGGAAAAGCACGTCCCCGCGCTACTGGCACGATGACCTGGCGTTTTGTCGCGAAGAACGTGCGCGACGCAGTGTGGGCAGCGTCGCCCGAGTTTCAATGGGATGCATCAAGTTGGAAAGGCATCATGGCCTATGCGTACTATCGGCCAGGTGCCGCAGTGAATTGGCACGACGCGGCGGATCAGTCGCGCATGTCCATCATTGAGTACTCCGAGCGATGGTTCCAGTATCCGTGGCCGCACATTTCGGCAATTGAAGGACCGATCAGCGGCATGGAATATCCAATGGTCGCCATGGAAAATAAAAGTCGGGACGTGTACGATCTCTACAACGTGGTGACGCACGAGATCGGCCACATGTGGTTTCCGATGATCGTTGGCAGCAACGAGCGCGTGTATATGTGGCAGGACGAAGGGTTCAACACGTTCATCAATACGTTCTCGGAAGCGCGTCGCTATCCGGAGAAGGGCGATCAGATGGCGCGTGCGGCGGAGGAACGTCGCCAAGTCGAGCAGTTCATGACGCAGGGAATCGATAAGCCCGTCAACATCGGACCCGACCGCATTGATCCACGTCTCCTCGGTGAAAACGCCTACGTGAAGCCGAGTGTGGGTCTGCAATTGTTGCGTCAGGAAATTCTTGGACCAGTGGCATTCGACGATGCGTTTCGTACCTATGTATCACGCTGGGCTTACAAGCATCCGACACCGACAGATTTCTTTCGCACGATGGAAGACGTAGGCGGGCGTCGCCTGGATTGGTTCTGGCGCGAGTGGTTTGTTGAAAACGCACGATTCGATCAGAGTGTGGACACGGTCGTCGTGCGAAAGGCGGGCGATACAACGAAGGTGGCCGTGCTCTACGGCAATCGTGAGCGTGGTGTGCTGCCGATACGGGCGCGCTTCACGTTTTCCGACGGCACGACAAAGAACTACGACTATCCGGCGGAAGTGTGGAGCACCAACACACGACAGTATTTGCGGGAGTATTCGTTTACGGGAAAAGATTTGGTGCGTGTGGAGCTCGACCCTGATGGTCGACTGTTGGATATCGACCGCACCAACAATAGCTGGGGTTCGAAGCGCGCTGTCCCGTGACGAGTGGCGCGGGAAGATAAACGGCAGATGAACAACTAACGCGATGCGTACCGCGCCGTCTCCCTTGATGTGTCGCGGTATTGCTTCGCCAGTCCGCGCAACACGGACCATCGTCGCCTACTTCTCCGAGGGTAGTTAAATGGAAGCTCGTCTCATGTTGTTCTCGTTGGCCGTGGCAGCGACGGCGTCGTTGGCCGCGTGCAAGGACTCAACTACCACGCCCATCGCGGTAATTACGCCAGCTCGCGCGTTGCTGCGCACGGGCGATCAGCAGCGAGTGACGGTTGCTACAATGGCCAGTGATTCGCTTTCAATTGGTGTATACGCCACGGATGGCGCTCCAGTCTCTGGCGTGACCGTGCGGTGGCGGGTGGCGGGTGGCAATGGCAAGGTGGGACTTGATTCGTCGGTCACGGATGCGTCCGGTGTTGCGATCACGACATTCACCGCTGGTACAACGGCTGGTAGTGATCAGATCACCGCAACAGTCGCTGGGCTCGATGTAGTCTCGTTTTCGGAGACTGCGCTTGCTGGTGCTCCAGCACGTTTGACGGCCATGATCGCCCCGGAAGATTCCGTGCTGGCTGGTGGAACGTTGATGGGGCTTGGCGTACGCGTCTTGGATCAATTCGGCAACAACGTACCCAACGTGAACGTTACCTTTATGATCGTGCAGCCGTTGGATGGCGATCAGCTCAGTGCGCTGACGACGACCACAAATGCAGACGGTGTGGCACTCGATGCATTCAGCGCGGGCAGCCAACCTGGGCAACGTGCCGTGACCGTCAGCACTGGTACCAATCTGACGATGACGTTCTTGCTGGACGTGCTGGCACCGTCGTCGGAGTGATATATGAATCGCGACGTGCACGCGGTGTGATCGCGTGCACGTCGTTCGGGGAACACTGCATTCCCGTCGTGTGATGGTTTGGCCGATACCGCTATGCCGCATGCGTCGTCTCCACTGTATCATGTCACAATGGCTCCCATTCCATCACGTCGTCCGTTGATCGCAAAGCCGGTGATGAAACCATCCGCGAGGATGGCGCCAAAAACGGCGTCGTCGGGCGTGTTGCTGCAACGCCGGAAGAAAACGGCACGCGAACAGAATATCGTCACTGTGACGGTCGCACTCGTGGTCGGGAGTCTGGCCCTCATCGGTGGTATCGGTGCGGCAAGTATGCTGCAATCCAGCTACGCGCAGACAGCAATTGTCGGATCGTTGGGTGCGGTGCGTACGCAGCAGCGGGATTTCCGGGTGATCAATCAGCGCTTTGCGATGTGGAGCGAGCTGTCCGCGAGAGGAATCACCCTTCCCGAAACACAGTCGGTCGTCGCGTCAAATGCTGATGCATCACATTGGTTTCTGTCGATTCGTGATCGCGACGCTGGTGTCGTCTGTGACGGCATTGGCGCTCTTAACGATGAGGCGGTTGGGGTTCGTCCTCCGGTGTGTCGTCCCACGGCCGAGTAGTACCGGCCGCGCACGAAAACAGGGTTGGCATTTGCGCGAATGGCGCCACATGAGTAACTCGCGGCGTGCACAAA
>JAYTTR010000290.1:0-6821 GCA_043744935.1 Gemmatimonadaceae bacterium | reverse complement strand
GGCGGTGAGTGCAGCTGGCACAACGCGCCTTGCAGCGCGTACGCGCCAAGGCACGGTCAGCGAGATGGCGCGGACGCTCGATACGCTCACGTGTGGCGGTAACGCTCCGCTCGCACCGTTGCTCACCATGACGCCGAGCTTGTCGCGTATTGTGATCATCTCGGATCTACTTGGTGACCTCGAAGCGCTGCTGCAAGCAGCAGCGCAGCGGACGGCCGCGGGCGCGATCGTAGAATGCGTGCACGTGGTTGCGGTTGAAGAAATCGCGCCGCCGGCAGGTGTGTATCTCGCGTCGGACCCGGAGCAGGCTGGCGTGCAGCGCGTATTGAACAAGCGTGCCTTGGCGGCATACCAAACGCAGTTCGCGGAGTTTCGCGCAGACGCCGCGCGACGATGGCGTGCTGCTGGGGCAGGCTACACCGAGGTGCGCACGGACGCACCATTGCCGCGGCTTGTGCGACAAGTCGTGTCGGTTCCCGGCGCGCGTTTGTGATCGGCTTTGCAATGCCGTGGGTGCTTGGCGCTGCAGTGTTTGGCGCGGTTGCCGTGACTGCGCTGCATTTTTTATCGGTGCGGCGGCCTCCGATTTTATTACTGCCAACCGCGCGATTCCTCGCCAATCGCAACGCTCGCGCCGTATCACGATCCACGCATCCGAGTGACTTGCTGCTGCTTTTGCTGCGCGTGCTGGCAGTACTCCTTGCCGGGATGGCGATTGCCGGACCCCGATGGACGTCAGGTTCGCGACGGGTCATCCGTCTTACCGTCGCGGATCGTTCGTGGATGCAAGATAGCAATGCGTTGCTGACACTGGTGCGTGACCAGCGCGACGTGAATACGACGAATCCTCGGGATCATCGGATTGTGTGGAGCGATACCGTTACGACAGACGGCGCCCTGACCGGCATGCGGGCCGAATTAGCCGCTGCGTTTCCTCTGGCGATACGCGCGGCCACACAAATGCTGCCCACGTTGCGTGATGCGGATTCGATCGCGCTGAACATCGTCGCGCCGCCTGGTGGGAGTGCGAGCAATGAAGCGTGGCGTGCGTGGCGCTCGGCGTGGCCTGGAGCGGTTCGCTTATATGCTTCGGCGCCGTCATCGACTGCTGCCGCGCTTGCGAGCGACTCGAGCGATCGTGTCGTGATGCAGGTCGCAAGCGGCGATGCCGATGACGCGGTCGCCGCCGCGTACGCGTCATACGGTGTTGCGGGACTCAGCGACGGTGCGGCGAGTGCAGCGCGCACACTGCGCGTGCGCACCGTACGCGTGCATCGCCAGACAAAGGGCACGACTGGCAGCAGTGATATCACGGTGTTCTGGCCCACAGATGGTATTCCGGAACACTGGCGCGCATCGAACGATTCTGTTGGTGCGCTCGCGGCGCGAGGCGTTGCGATGGTCGCGCCGTATGTGCGCCGCGCGCGCGTGACGGCCGAAGTGATGCGGCACGCACGCGCCATTGCGTGGTGGAGTGATGGCGAAATTGCTGCCGTCGAACAGATAGTAGGTGGCGGGTGCGTGCGCACTGTTGGCATCGCGGTGCCTTCGTCAGGCGACGAACTCCTCAGCGAGTCGGCGCGGGGTCTCCTCGCCGCGTTCATCGCTCCGTGCGGTGTGCAACGGCGACCGGTTCCCATGGCGCTCCTTGACGCTAATACTGTGCAAGACACACCCCTCGCGGTTGCTGCAGCGTTGCGATCGGAGGACGTACATGATACGTCATCGCAACCAGCATGGCTTACACCCGTGCTCACAGCACTCGCACTCTTGCTGCTGATCGTGGAGTGGGCTGTGCGTGATCGTAGTCGAACTACGGGCGTGGTGTTGGAAGGGTCCGCGTGACAGTGAATGCCGTCGCACTATTCGCCTCGGTCGCCTCTGTCCGACGTTCGCTGACGACGGTAGCACGGGTGCGCGCGGTGTTGCTGTCACTTGGTGCTGTCGGCGGTGCCTGGGTCATTGTGCGGCTGGCGTCACCGGGTGCGCAGATGCCGATCACGCTCATCGTGATGGCGGTGTTGATTGTGACGCTTGCTGCGGTTGCATTGCACCAACAGCGTCGTGGGCGCATCGATGCGGTGCGTGCTGCCCTCTGGATGGAAGAGCAAACGCCAGCTGGATTTGCGTTGGTCACGTTGGTCGAGCGCGCGGTCTCCGCTGGTACGCTAGACAGGGCATACGCACTTGCAGGCACATCGATGTCGCTTCCCGATACCCGCCTCCTGGAGTCATACAGCACCACGATGCAAAGCGCCGGTGGTGCGGAGGTGCGAACACGTCGTGCGTTGCGAGCCGCCGCGATTCATCAGCTGCGCGGACCGACCCTGTTCGTCGCGAGCATTGTTGCGTTTGTGGTCGTACTGCGTGCTACGCCAACGTCCTTTCGTGCTCGCGGAGATATGGCTGTCCCAGCGCGCGCGAATGAAATCGCGTCGAAGGGCAACGTGCCGATCGGTGTGTGGCGCGTGCGTATTGTGCCGCCGAGTTACGCGGGTGTTGAGACGGTGAACAGTGGTGACGCTGTGTCTGTTCGCGCGCTCTCCGGTAGTCGTCTGGAGCTCGATGGCGGCGGAGACGTGCCGACGCTCATCACGTCGCGCATCCTCACGGATTCAAGTAGCACACCTGTACATACGACCGCGCGCGTCTCCGGGAACGGTTGGCACGCGGATATCGTGACGGTAGCATCGCCGACTGAACTGCGTGTAACGCGCGGGTCGATGTCCCGACTGTTACTGATTGACGGATACGCGGATTCAATACCGCGCGTCGAGCTGAAGCTTCCGGCGCGCGACAGTGTGTTGCGTCGCGCCACTGGCGCGCTGCCGTTGGAAGCAACGCTGCACGATGATCTTGGGCTCGCGAACGCCGCCTTTGAATTAATCGTGAGTAGTGGCGAGGGAGAGCGCTTCACGGCGCACACTATTCGTGTTGGCGCACGCGCGTACGCGAGCAGTCGCGATGCGATGCTTCGCGTCTCGCTCAATCTGGATTCGATGCAGCTTGGCCCTGGGGACATCATCCATCTGCGCGCGGTTGCGCGTGATGCACATCCAGCCGCGTCACGCGAAATGGGAACGAGTGAGACGCGATCATTCCGCGTCGCGCGGGTAGCGGAGTACGATTCGATTGACGTGGAGGCTGCGGCTCCGCCCGAAGTCGATAAATCGTTGATGAGTCAGCGCATGCTCTTGTTGCTCACGGAGAAACTCGAAACTCGTCGCCTCCGATTGACGCGAGTCGTGTTGCTTGGGGAATCGACCAAACTGGCGCGGGATCAGGTACGCTTGCGACTTGCGGTTGGCGACGTGGTGTTTCAACGACTTGGCGGCTCGTCCTCCGCGGAGCGCGCGGAGGGCTCAGATGACAAGACCGGTCCGCCAACGGGCAAAGCGGATCTGCTCGCAGAAGCAGAGGGTGAGGACTCACCCGTGGTGGCGATCAACAAACCGCTGCTGGAAGCGTACAATGCGATGTGGGATGCGGGCCGTGCGTTAGAGCAGGCTGACACGAAAGGCGCAATTCCGCACATGAAAATTGCACTTGCCGCGATCGAGCGCTCGCGTGCGGCCTCTCGGCTTTACCTGCGTGGAAAATCGCCAACGGTGATCGTGGATATCGCGAAAGTGCGACTGGCGGGGCGTGACACTGGCAGCACGAACCTCCGCACCGCCCGCGGCACACTCTCGTCGAAGTCGTCGGCGCGCGAGGCACGGCTGCTTGCCGCGGCAGTGCTTGCGGTGCACAACGCCTCCGATGCACGCGACTCGATCGCTGTAATGCGCCTCGAGTCCGTCTCCGATGCGCCAGATTTTGCGCGCGCGCTGGACGTGCTGCTTGAGCAACTCCGTCGTGGTGGCGACGCAACCGAACCATTCGTCCATGCTCGTCGCGTACTCGGCGGAATCGCGCGTGAACATGGCAGCGTCTGGTCGCGCGCGAGCCCGCCATGACTGTGCCATCCGAGGCATTTGTTTTTGCAACCGCGCAGTACGATTCGGGGGATTGGGATTCGGCACCGCTTGTGCCGGCAAACGTCATCGACGCCGTCGCGCGGTACACGAGTTTGCCGGTTCGACCACAGGGCGTGTCGGTGCCACTCGCGTCGGAGGCCATTTTCCAATATCCGTTGTTGTACCTCACCGGCCATCTGCCCGTGCGCTTTACCATCAAGGAAGCGGACGTTGTGCACAAATATCTGCAACGTGGTGGACTGTTGTTTGTTGACGACCACAATCACGACGTAGACGGGACGTTCAACAAAACGGCTCGTGAAGAGATTCGTCGCGTTGCCGGACCGCTCGTTGTGCTGCCCAACACGCACGAACTGTACAAAGCGTTCTTCACGTTCGAGAACGGACCACCAACCACATCACATGAAATGAACGGTTGGGGTGACAACCTCATTCACGAACATCTGGAAGCCGTGCTTTTGGGCACGCGAATTTCTGTGTTGTACAGTAACAAGGACTACAGCTCCGAATGGAGTTACCATCCCGACAACAAGCGCTTTCTTTCAATCGACAATACGAAATTCGCTGTGAACCTCGTGATATACGCGCTCACGCGATGATGATGGACACGCAAAGCCGTCGAGCGACAGAGCTATTGCTTCGCAGCACGGCAGTTATCGCGCTTCTCATTGCGGTGGTAATGTCATGGCGTGAAGCAACGACCGCGTCGACCGCACCCTTGGTAACGATATCGCGCGCGGTCCTTGCCGACACAACAGGGCATGCCAGCGTTCGCGAGATTACACGCCACCTATCGCACGCGAGTGGTGCGACGACAACGAGCTGGCCACGCCTCTTTGCGGACGTGGGAAGTATTCCTCCACTCGCGACGCGCCGCGCAATATCGGTGGCAATTGCTGCAGGCGTGCCCTTCGCGTGGCACGACGGCACAAATGCCAGCGGTCTTGCACTCTCCGCGGAAGCGATGCTTGACCCAAATGGTGGTGTGCTCTTGCGGAGTTGGGTTGCCGGACGCGCGTTGGTGCGCGCGGACAGCGCGCTTGTACTGCGAGACGTTGTCGGCCTGCTTGACTCCGCAGTGACCGATGTTCTGACCTTGCGCGCGTCACGCATCGCCGGACGTTTGCACGCGTCGCGCGGTGCATCTCACGCGACCGTGGATCGTCCTGAGGCGCCAACGTTGCGGCACGTTCTCCTGGTAGCCCGCGTTGGTTGGGAGGCGAAGTTTGTTGTCGCCGCACTGGAAGAACGAGGCTGGAACGTTGATGGATCGCTCCAGCTTTCACCGAAGACATCGGTAACAATTGGCACACCATCGGCGTTGGACACCGCGCGCTTTGCTGCGGTCATTGTGCTGGATAGCGGTGTTGCGAGTGTCTCGACATTGACGCGTTTCGTCAAGCAGGGGGGCGGATTGATCATCGCTGGTGACGCGCTCCGCGATGCGGCGCTAACGTCGATCTTACCGGTGACCATTGGCGAACAGCGAAGCGCGGTTCCAGGTGCGCTTCTCACGAATGCGCCGCGCGACGGACTCTCGTTGTGGCGCCTGACACCACGCGCGCGCACGGTGGTGTTGCAGTCTGACGGGTCGGGTGCGCGTCGCACGCCCGCCGTCGTTGTGCAAAGACGCGGCGCTGGACGTGTGGTGGTGAGTGGCTATCGCGACACGTGGCGCTGGCGCATGGAAGGCAATGACGACGGCATCGACGCGCATCGCGCCTGGTGGGGTGCGCTCGTGAGTGACGTCGCGTTCGCCCCGCACGCGATACGCGACACGCTTGTATCCGCGTGGCCCGGTGACGCTGCACCGTATGCTGATCTTGTGGCGCGATGGGACACGCCTACGGCGATGCAGTTCGTTGCGCCGCTTACCGAGCATACGACATCGCGTCGCTGGATTCTCTACATCGTCGCCGTGATTGCGCTGCTCGGCGAATGGGGATCGCGGCGATTGCGCGGCGCGCCGTAGCATGTCTGATCTACTCCTCCCTTCCGCACTCGACAAATGAAACGTCAAATCGCGCTCATCTCGCACTCCGATTGCGGTCGCCACGACACGGGATGGGAACATCCCGAGCATGTTGGTCGACTCCGCGCCATCCCGCGCGCGTTGCGCCACGAATTTGAACTATTCGAGGCGTTGTTACATCACGAGGGGCGGCACGCGACTTTGTCAGAACTGGAACTCGCACATGACCCAGCGTATGTGCAACGCGTCGCGGCACTCGTTGCCGCTGGCGGTGGTCGACTTGACCCGGACACCGTGGTGAGCGCGGGATCATGGGACGCGGCGACAGCGGGCGTGGGGTGCGTGCTTGATGGTGTAGACATGGCGTTCGACGGTCGCGCAACACGCAGCTTTTCGGCGGTGCGACCGCCCGGGCATCACGCGCTGCATGATCGCGCGATGGGATTTTGTGTGTTCGGGAACGTTGCGATCGCGGCCCAGTATGCGTTAACGACGCAGGCCTGCAAGCGTGTGCTCATCGTCGACTGGGATGTGCACCATGGCAATGGCACACAAGCGCTCGTCGAACGCGATCCTCGCATTCACTTTGTCTCGATGCACCAATGGCCGTGGTATCCGGGCACGGGGGCCGCCGATGATTGCGGGCCACTGCAAACGGTGTGGAATGTGCCGATGGCCCCTTCGCTGCCGCCGTCCGACTACGTCAATGCGCTACTCACAGCGGTTGATGCTGCCACCGTCAACTTTGTGCCGGATCTCGTGTTGCTCAGCGCTGGGTTCGATTGCCTCGAGGGCGATCCGCTGGGTGCCTTTACGCTCACGATGACCGAGATCCGTAGCCTCACGCGTGCACTGGTGGAACGCGCCGAGCG
>JAYTTR010000289.1:0-1783 GCA_043744935.1 Gemmatimonadaceae bacterium | reverse complement strand
CCATCCGCGAGGCAGTGCAGGCGGGTACTGTGAGCCGTGGGCGGTACGAAAGCTTCATCAAGTTGCGCGAAGAGCTTTCCGACGGAACGCAAGACGGGTGGTGATGCATATCATGGGTGGACAGTTCCAACGGAGCTGAGAGATGCATCTGATCGACCGTAAGGGGCGTAGCATACAGGAACCCTATGTCGACCACCTGCGCCTTCGTTTTCGGCTTCGCTGCCGTACCGTACTCGTCCGACCTGTTCATTGGCGCGGACGTGAAGTACGTTGACCGCGACGCAATCGCGTCCCGACACATTCGTTCACATCGTTTTCCAACCGTATTTATTTCTGTGTCGACTCTTCCCGCCCACGACGATGCGCTGCTCGTGGCCGACATGGCGCAAAGCATTGAGCGCGCCGCATCGCTGCTCTATGACAAACATAGTGCTGTGATGTATGGCCTTGCATTGCGTATGGTCGGTGAAGTGGCCGATGCCGAAGAGGTTGTGCTCGACGCCTTTGCACAGGCGTGGCGCGACGCGGCGCGATATGATCGGTCGCGCGCTACTGTGGTTGGATGGTTGACGACAATTGTCCGTACGCGTGCGCTCGATTTAATCCGTGCGCGAGGACGCCGGGCCCGCATGACGGAGTCTGCTGCGTCACAAACGGATGAGCCAACGGCGATGGGGCAGGGATTTGTTGCCCCTGATCGTGCGGTGACCGACGCCGAACGCGCATCCGCCGTGGCCTCGGCGCTCGGTGTGCTGCCCGACGCGCAACGTCGAGCGATCGAACTCGCATTTTTTGAAGGACTCACACATCACGAAGTGGCCGAACGCCTGCGCGAACCACTGGGTACCGTCAAAACGCGCATCCGACTCGGTATGCAGAAGTTGCGTGGCATGCTTGATGGTATGGCACCGGAGGGTGCCTCATGACGCCGTTATCGGTCGAAGAGATGCGCGAACTTGCGCCCTGTTTCGTCATGGACACGCTGTCCGCGAGCGAGCTGCAGCAGTTCGAAGAGGGGATGCGCAATGCCGACGTTGCGCGTGCGCTCGGGCCCGAGATTGAAGCGCATCGTGCGGCCGTGGAGTTTCTCGCGAAGCAGTTTGCCGTCACGCCGCCACCGTCACTGCGTGATCGATTGCAGGCACGTATTGCTGCGGAGCCGCGTGTCGTAAGCGAACCTGGTGTGATACTGCCAATGCGGCCGGTGGCCCGTGTAACGCCGATTGCTGGTGGCGCGACGCGTGTGACACCGATGCAGGGTGCGTTCCCGTCACATGGCAGCGTACGCGTCACGTCAACCAACAAGGCCGCGTGGTGGGGTGCAGGGGCACTCGGTCTCGCGCTTGCGGCGTCCGTTGTGTTTGCGATTGATTTACAAAATCGCGTAGCCGATTTGCAAAGCGAATTGACGCAACAACAACGTGTCGCACAGCGCAGCGCGGCGCGTTTGGCGGAGCGTGAAACAACGTTGCGGACACTATTAGATGGCGGCAACGATCTCGTGCTGGTTCGATTGGCGGCGAACGAATCGAAAGGGCCGGGCATGCAAGTGTTTTGGAACACGCGTGAAGGGCGTGCCGTGGTTCTCGCATCGGGGCTCGCGCAGGTGCCGAAAAATCGTACCTACTGCTTATGGGCGATTCGGAACGGGAAGCCGGTGCCGATCAAGCTGTTCAACCCCGACGCTGATGGCAGCGCGCTCGTCGCGGGCGTTGCACTCGTGAAGCAGGGAGATACGGTTGACGCGTTTGCGGTGACGGAAGAACCGGCCGCGGGTTCGCCG
>JAYTTR010000288.1:0-1785 GCA_043744935.1 Gemmatimonadaceae bacterium | reverse complement strand
GCTTGAATCTCAATTTGCGCGAGGTGCATGCATACACGTACGGCGCGCACTCAGCGTTCGATTGGCGTCGCGCCGCGAGTCCGTTCGAGATCTCAACCGCAGTTGAAACAGCGGTCACCGCCGATGCATTGCGTGAAATTCAGATTGAGTTTACGCGTATTCGCGAAGCGCCGGTGAGCGAGGCGGAGCTCTCGCTGGCCACGAGTTATTTGATTGGCGTGTTTCCCATTCGCTTTGAAACGACTGCTGAAGTTGCCGGGGGCTTGGCCAACGTCGAAATCTTTCGCTTACCCACCGACTATTTCGATCGATATCGCGATCGCGTGCGCGCGGTGACGGCGGAAGATGTGTTGCGAGTCGCGCAGACACATCTCGATCCCGCGCGACTGCAAGTGGTCGTCGTCGGCAATCCGCTCGCGATTCGCGAGCCGCTCGCGGCGCTCGGCCTCGGTCCAGTGACCGTATATGATCCTGCGGATGACGAGTCGCCTTCCAGCGCGGCTGCGTAGTCCTCCTTCTCCGACTCCTGATTGAACTCGTGCCGTCAGCCAAACGTGTAAAAAGTCCGGTATATGAAGTGCGCCGCTCGTCCATTCAAGGACGTGGTGCATTCGCGATCCGTCCAATTCGCAAGGGACAACGCGTCGACGAATACGTCGGCGAGCCGATCACCCATGCCGAAGCCGATCGCCGGTACGATGATAGCGACGGGCGACATCACACGTTTCTGTTCATCCTCGACGATGACACGGTACTCGATGCACGAACGCACGGGAGCGATGCGCGGTACATCAATCATTCGTGTGAACCGAATTGCGAAACGATCATCGATGACGGTCATATCTGGATCAATGCGATCGCGTCGATCAAACCCGAAACGGAAATCGCGTACGATTATCAGTTTGAGTGGCAGAACAACTACGAGCCTGATGACGTGCGATACTACGCCTGTCGTTGCGGAACGGCGAAGTGTCGAGGCACGATTCTGAAGGTACCCGTGTATCTGCGGGCGACGGTGCGGAAATGGCTCGCCGGCGATGATGTACCAAAGCCGAGAAAGCCACGAAAAAAAATGGCGAAGAAGATCGTGAAGAAGGCCAGCAAGAAGACGTTGACGAAAAAGACCACGAAAACGACGACGAAAAAGGCCACCAAAAAGACGACGAAAAAAAGGAGTGTCCGGTGACAGAGCGCCCGACCGAGGGCACGGCGCAGACACCGGGGCGTGTGTCGTCAACGCGTGCGTACACGGGCCGGGTGATTTCGCTTGATGTCGATGAGGTGCGTTATCCCGATGGATCGACTGGCACACTGGAGATGATTCGACATCCGGGGGCCAGCGCTATTGTGCCGTTGCTCGATGCGACGGATGACGACCCGGAAGTGTTGCTCATCCGGCAATACCGATATGCCGCCGATGGCTATTTGTACGAAATACCGGCTGGTCGGCTCGATCCGGGGGAACTGCCGCTCGACTGCGCTAAACGAGAGTTGCGTGAGGAAACTGGTTACACTGCGGCGCGTGTCGAACCCTTGTTCACGATGTTCACGACCCCTGGCTTCACGGACGAGAAGATTCATCTCTTTTTGGCCACCGGTTTGACAGCGGGCGACACCGCGCGCGAGGCCGACGAATTCATGGAATTGGTACCAACCCGATTGTCGAAGGCGCTGTCCATGATTGAGGTGGGCGAGATTCAGGATGCGAAAACGGCGTTGGCGCTGCTTTTTGCTGCGGGCTTCCGGCTCAGTTAGACCCGTCCGTAGACATGCCGCGACGGCGGT
>JAYTTR010000287.1:0-1791 GCA_043744935.1 Gemmatimonadaceae bacterium | reverse complement strand
TCGGGTGGATGTCTGCCGCTGGTTTTCGGTTGGAGTTGGTGGACGTGATGCCGCATGCCGCTGGTCACGAACAGCTTCGCTGTGTCGGGACGGGCGAGGTGTATGCGCGCGTGGGCGACGTAGTGACTCGCATTCCGGAGCAGGCATGAACGAGCATGTGGTTCCGATGGATCAGACGATCCGCATCGCGCTCGTGGGCTGTGGACGTATTAGTCGCAATCACTTCGACGCGATTGCGAAAATCGACGGCATGAAACTCGTGAGCGTCTGCGATAGTGCAGAGGAACGTGCGCGCGAAGCTGGAGAACAGCAACAGGTGCCGTGGTTTACGGATCTTGAAGCGATGCTTGCTGCGGTGCCAAGCGATGCGTGTGTGATTGCCACGCCCTCTGGACTGCATCCGCAGCATGGTATTGTGGCCGCGAAGGCGGGGCGGCATGTCATCTCGGAAAAGCCGATGGCGATATCGCTGGCTGCGGCAGACGCACTGGTGCAGGCGTGCGATGACCATCGCGTGCAACTGTTTGTCGTGAAGCAGAACCGGTTGAATCCGCCCATTCAATTGCTGAAGCGCGCGATTGATCGCGGACGTTTTGGTCGGATATTTATGGCCAATTGCACGGTGCGGTGGACGCGTCCGCAAGATTACTACGATCAAGCGCCGTGGCGCGGGACGTGGGAGTTTGATGGCGGTGCGTTTATGAATCAGGCCTCGCACTACGTCGATTTGATCCAGTGGCTTGTCGGACCCGTGGAGAGTGTGATTGCCAAAACCGCCACGCTGGCTCGTCGTATCGAGGCCGAAGATTGTGGGGTGGCGGTGCTCAAGTTCCGCTCGGGCGCGCTCGGAACGATTGAAGTGACGATGCTCACGTTTCCGAAAAACCTCGAGGGCTCGATCACCATTCTAGGTGAGAAAGGCACCGTCAAGATTGGCGGCACTGCGGTGAACAAGGTCGAACAGTGGACCTTCGCCGATTACGACGATGATGACAAACAGATCGAAGTGGCGAACACCAATCCGCCATCGGTTTATGGACATGGACACGAAGCGTACTACCGCAACGTCGCGGCGGTCCTCCATGGTAACGCGCAACCGGACACCGATGGTCGCGCGGGACGCAAATCGCTGGAGTTAGTGCTCGGCATTTACGAGTCCGCGAAAACGGGTTGCGACGTACCGTTACCGTTGCGCGTCAATATCTGAACGTTCTTCTCACTTCCTCGACCATGTCTGTACCTCTACTCGATCTCAAAGCGCAGCACGCCACCATTCGTGATGACGTGGTTGCGGCGCTCATGGCGGTTGTCGACCAGCAAACGTTCATTCTTGGCGATGCGGTCGGTGAGCTGGAGTGCAGCGTGGCTGGACTATCGCATACGAGGTATGCGATCGGTTGTGCGAATGGCACAGACGCATTGCTGCTCGCGCTACGCGCGCTGAACATTGGGCGCGACGACGAAGTCGTGACCACGCCATTCACGTTTTTTGCGACGGCCGGTGCCATTCATAATGTCGGCGCGAAACCGGTGTTTGTGGATATTGATCCACGTACATTCAACATCGCACCGGATGCCGTGGCCGCCGCCGTTACGACGCGCACGAAAGCAGTGATCGCCGTGGATTTGTTTGGTCAGATGGCCGAAATCGAGCACATTGCGGTTGCCGCGAACGGTGTACCGGTCATTGAAGATGCGGCGCAGACCATCGGCGCTAGTCGCGTCATCAACGGTGCGCGTGTGATGGCCGGTGAAGCAGCAACGATTGGTACTTTCAGTTTCTTTCCGTCA
>JAYTTR010000286.1:0-6864 GCA_043744935.1 Gemmatimonadaceae bacterium | reverse complement strand
ACGACCAGCAGACTTGTCGGGGTACATCAACTCGCAGATGTATCATCCCGACTACGTGGACTATCTAGCGACGTAGCCGGGATCGCCCGCGCGTTGTGCGCGGTGGAAACGGTCAGCGAGACGGAGTCGCGGTTGCTAATGGCACGCGTGGAATTTTCTCGTTCCGCATCGCCGCGTGGTACGCGAAGGTCGCCATTACAATCGCGCTCTGTCTGAGCCCAGCCTCGCTCACTCTTTCTGCAAAATCCGCGTTGGTGTGATGCTCGCGCACATCGTACGTGTCGTAGTCCTTGATGGCCGTAAATGCGGGCAGTCCCAGATGCGTAAAACTCAAGTGATCGGTACTGGGGATTGGCCCAATCACATTCTTCACCGCGCCTAGCGATTTGAGCGGCTCGAGCCAGGCGTCGAAAATAGCCTTTGCTGACGGGTTGTTTTCCATATAAAACCCATATGTGGGTCCAGTGCCCGGATCGTCGTTCAAATACACGGAGAGGTTGTCAAACGCAGTCTTGTTCGATGCGCCGGCGAAGTGTGTTGTCGCGTACGCGAGCGAGCCAAGCAACCCTTCCTCTTCGCCACTCCAGATAGCAATGCGAATTGTACGACGCGGCTTGACGTTGAGCGCTTGCAAAATGCGCATCGATTCCATGGCGGCGGAAACCGCATCCGCGTTGTCGGTCGCCCCCGTAGCGGAATGCCACGAATCCAGGTGCGCACCGATCAACACCACTTCCTTGCCGATCACTGGATCAACGCCCGGAATTTCAGCGATCACATTGTAACTGTTCGTGTCGGCCTTGCTGAACTGCACCTGTAGCGCAAGACGTAATTGCACCGGCAACCCACCCAGCAGCGCATTCACCATCATGTTGTATTGTTCTGCTACCACAACAACGCTTGGTGTGGCATCTGGTGCAGTGGTTCGCGAGCCACCTTGCACAAAAAATGTGCCGTGCTCACCCTGACTCGCGCGCAGTACTGCCGCCGCACCATACTTGCGAAGAATGGGCTCCATCGTACGCAACGGTGTTGTGTAGTCACTGCGTTCGGCCGGAGGAGCGCCGCTACGCACCGCGTCAACACTGGTTGCTGGTTGCAGGCGATCCTTCCGGATAAATGCCACTTGCGGCTTTTGCGCGAGGATGATTGCGCCTCTGAGTTTCTCGCCCATTGCTTCAATGTCTGCGGCGCTTTTGTCGCCCAGGTAGACCGCAGGCGCGGTGATCAATCCTTTCGTACTTGGCGTCCACGCTTCTGGAAAGCCAGTGATCGGGAAGTATCGTGGACCAATCATCTCGAGAGTGAATTGCTGCAACTCCCAACCCCGACCGAAAGGGAATGCCTCGAGGTGCGAATCTTTCAATCCCCACTCGCTCAACTTCGCCCGCGCGTAGTCGGCCGACGCCTTGTGCGCGCGCGAGCCTGCAAGTCGTCCACCAATGATGTTGACGAAATAATTGAACGTTTCTCCGACATGCGACCGATCATTTGCCTCGGCGGTGATGCGCGCGATGATAGCGCGGTCAACGGGTTCTTGCGTTTGCGCGGCCGTGAACGGTGCCGCGAGCAAAAGTACAACGAGAAATTGAGTGCGCACGGTGTTTGGCGATGTCATCAAATATCCGGAGGAGGAGATACCGCTAACGTACAGCAATTCCGGCCTGCCGTGAGATCAGACCGTCCGCAATTCGTCCAGCACGCGGTCCAGCGTCGCGACCAGCTCCGCGCCGTTGTCCGTGTCAAACGGCATCGGCGGGCGGATCTTCACCACGTTGTGATGCGGACCATCGGTACCAAGGAGAATGCCTTCTTCGCGCATCCGGTTGGCCACGTACGTCGCTTCGTCAGCCGCGGGCGCGAGCGTCGTGCGATCTCGCACCAGTTCGACGCCGAGGAACAGTCCTGAGCCTCGCACATCGCCGATCAGCTCGTGGCGGTGGGCGAGTGCACCCAACGACTGCAACATTCCGTCACCCACCTGTTGCGCTTGCAATTGCAACCGTTCGTTGCGCACGACATCAAGCACGGCACACCCCACCGCGCACGACACGGTATTGCCGCCAAACGTGCTGAAAAATTCCATCCCGTTGTCAAATGCGTCGGCGATTTCGCGTGTCGTCACCACGGCGGCCAATGGGTGTCCGTTGCCAAGTGGTTTGCCCATCACCACGATGTCGGGTACGACAGCTTGCGATGCAAACGCCCAAAAATGCGATCCGATACGACCGAGTCCCGTCTGCACTTCGTCCGCGATACACACGCCCCCTGCGCGTCGCACATGCGCGTATGCAGCCGCTAAGTAGCCGCCTGGAAACATGATTTGCCCGCCAACACTCGGGCACGACTCCGCGATAAATGCCGCTATGCGACGGCCGCCGTCGTGTGCACGATCAATGACGAGCGACAGCTCGTTCGCATACTTCACGCCCGCATTTGCATCGCTCCGCTTGTACGCACCACGATAGTCGTCGGGAAGCGGCGCGACATGTACCCAGTCAGGAGCGCCTTGCCCGCCCGGTCCAGCGTGTTTGTACGGACTCATGTCCACCAGCGTACTCGTGTTCCCGTGATAGGCCGCTTCCAGCACCACCATGTCGCGCTGCCGTGTGTACGTGCGCGCAAGCCGCACCGCGAGTTCGTTTGCTTCGCTCGCCGAGTTGAGCAGATAGCAGACACGCAGTGGGTCCGGCAACGTGCTCGTCAATCGTTCCGCGTACTCCTCAAGTCCGTCGTGCAAATATCGCGTGTTCGTGTTGAGGACCGACATCTGTCGCGCGGCGGCGGCGACCACGTGCGGGTGCGCGTGCCCAACATGCGGCACGTTATTGTATGCGTCCAGAAAACGATGCCCTTCGTCGTCAAATAAATATTGACGCCATCCACGCACAATCTGTACGGGGGTTCGGTACGCGACCCGCACACTCGGCCCAACGAACACGCGACGCTTTGCACTAACGACACTTTTCTCCAGTGCCGCCGCTGGGAATCGTGACGCGGGCACGCCAATAATCAGATTCGGGTCCGGCGAGATACTGCGCCACACGTCGCGTCTACTGGGTGTTCCGACTCCCGGGAAATCGCTGCCGAGCTCCAGAAAGTCGGTGATGATTTGAAAATGGAGATGCGGTGTCCATCCGCCATTTTCCGCCGGCGCGCCCAGCGTCGCGATGTTCTCGCCGCGCGTGACACGTTGGCCAACGCGCAGTGCTGCAGCGGAGGCGTGGCTCAAGTGGCCGTACAACGTGAAAAATTCCGTATCGTCATCGGTCGTGTGTCGCAGCACAATCACACCGCCATAGTCCAACGGCAGCAACTGGATGTCTGCAGCGTGCACAACACCATCCAACGGCGTGTACACGGGCGTGCTGGCTTCCGCGAAGAGATCGATGCCAATGTGAATGGTGCGGTGCTCGTTCAGCGTGCCGTCTCCCGAAGCAAAAGCAGGTGTCACATAGAGCAAGCGGGCTTCATCGTATCGTCCGACCGCAACCGCGACATTGGCCTCCCGCATTGCCGCAAACACGCGTGGAGTGAGCGCAGGTTCTGCGTTCTCGCTGGCGTCACCGTGAATTAGCGCGCTGCCTATGCTCAAATCGAGCACGATCGACGGTACGCGTTGTAGATCAATGCCCAGGACCGGAGCAAACGATCCACTATTCGCGACCAGCCATTGTCGCACACCCGCGCTCGTGGCGACGGGCTCAAGTCCACACGCGCTCCGTATTGTTGCCGCCGCAAACGCGAACGGAATGCGCGCCAGGCGTGGCAGCGTTCGTTGAATGGCCGCCTGGCTCACACTCAGGTACGCATTCTCGGGCTGCGCACATTGCTGGAACGCCGCAAGGACAGCACTGGTGCACAATCTCAGCACCACGAGTCCAAAAAACGAGGCCATCTCATGTTCGCTCATTGGCCGTACGGCATGATAGCCATGCACCATGTGCCACATCACTGACAGCGGGTCTGCCGCGTCAAGCACCGCATATGCAACAGCGATCGCGAGCTCGCCAATGGTGTAACTGTGCAGCATATCGCCAAAATCAATCACGCCAACCACACGCTGATCGTGACAAAAATCGCCACCAACAAGCACGTTGTAGTCGTTCAGGTCATTGTGAATCACGCTACACGGCAACGTCGGCAAGAGCGGCGCAGTGTGCCGATCAAACCGCAGCATGAGTGTGTCGACGGCCTCTGCCAGTGCGACGTTGGTCAATCGCGATCGATGACGGTCAATCACGGTGCGACCACGCGCGAGGTCCCACTGCAATTCGCGATGCGCGGTCGGATCATCAAACCCGACCAAGGCATGAGTCAGTCGTGCGACTGACGCGCCAAAATGCGCCCACAAGTCCGTTGTGCGATGTCGAACATCGCCTAGAGCGATGCCCGGCAGTAGTGACACCATCCAAACAAAGTGCGATTGCCCGTTTGGAGCGAGCGCCTCAGCAAGCAGATTGCCATCAAGCGCCTGTAACACACGCGGTGCCAAGGCGAATGATCGCGCAACGTACGCCATCGCCGCCTGTTGCGCCGCAAGAAATGCTCGACTCTCAGCAGCATTCGCAAGTTTGAGAACCGCGAACGGGCTGTCTTTAACGTCAAGCAAGAAATTTTGATCGCGCTCACTGGTCAGCGCGCGCGCCGTTGCGTCGAGTCCGTACAGCGAGCGCGCAAGCGATTCGGCAGCGCGCGCGTCGAATTGTGGGGTGTCGTGCGTCATGCCACAAAACTAAACGGGCACCGCCTCCACCACCCGTCCATCAAACAGTGCGACCTCGCGATCGGCGTGCTGCGCATACCGTGAGTCGTGCGTGACCATGCACACCGTGCTACCATTTTTGTGGAGTTCACGAAGCAGATCCATTACCGCTTCACCGTTTTTTGAATCGAGATTTCCCGTCGGTTCGTCCGCCAGGAGAATCGCCGGATCGCCCGCGACGGCTCGTGCAACGGCGACGCGCTGCTGTTGACCCCCACTCAATTGCGCCGGAAAGTGCTTCGCCCGATGTGACATCTGCACGCGATCCAGCGCGGTGTTGACGCGATCCTTCCGCTCACTCGCTGGCATGTCACGGTACGTGAGCGGTAGCTCTACATTCTCAAACACACTCAGGTCGCCGATCAGATTAAACGCTTGAAAAATGAAACCGATTTGTCGATTGCGGACGCGCGCGCGCGCGGCTGGCGACAGTTGCGCGACACGTTCACCAGCCAACACATACTCGCCACCGCTTGGGGAATCGAGTAGACCAAGAATTGAGAGCAACGTGGTCTTTCCGCACCCAGAAGGTCCGCTAATCGCGACGTATTCGCCTTTCTGGATTTCGAAGTCAATCGCGTCAAGTGCGTGCGTCTCCATGTCGTCCGTATAAAACACTTTCTTGATACCCTGCAAGCTGATGAGCGCGTTCCTATTTGAAACCATCGTTGCTCTCCGTGTCATGCGTTGTTACTTGATGCGCACCCGGGCCACGTTCGCGTACTGCGACATGTCCGAGACAATGATCTTGTCGCCCACCTCCAAGCCACGTACAACTTCGATGACGTTGACCGAGCTGCGGCCAAGTTCCACCGATGAGCGAACTGCAGCCTTGCCACCGTCCACCAGCTTGAAGAGCGAGGCCGCTCCAGAACCAGCGCTAAAGGCGGGCCGACCACTATACATCACGTTGATCAATTTTTCGATGACGATTGTTCCGTCGATGCTCAACTCTGGCACCGCCCCATTTGGCAACGCCGCATCAAGCGCCACGTCAACCGTGACGCTACCACCTTGCGCAGATGGGTCTTTGCGTGTGACATGCCCTGCAATAAATCCATTGCGCGTATCGATACTGGCTTGTTGTCCAATCACGACGTCTTTGGCTTGACTCTCGGGAATGCGGAGCACGGCCTTCAACTTGCCGGGTTGCACCACTTTGGCGAGCGTCGTTCCCTCGGGTACCCATTGCCCCAGCTGCAGTGTGAGATCCTGCAGCACGCCGGAGTCGGGCGATCGCACAGAGAGCGAGCGAAGCCGGGTTTGTTGATTGGCGGCGATTGCCTTGAGTTGCTCCACCTGACTCTGTTGCGTACCGATCTGCGCATCAATGGCCTGTTCCATCAGTACTAATCGTTCTCGTTCTACGCGTAGCCGCGTAGTGAGTTCTTCATTCAGTGCGCGCTTACTCTGTACTTCAAATGACGGAATGAGCTTGAGTATCGCCAGTGAATCCGCGGCAGACGCGTCCTGTGACGCGGTGACGAACTGCGTATGGGTGGTTGCGACAACCCCCTGTTGCGTGAGCAACTGACTCCGCAAATTCGTTTTCAGATTGAGCAACTCCATCTGCGATTGACGCACCTGCTGCTCCGCTTGCATCGTCTGGATTTGCAAGTCAGGATTGCTGAGCTCAAGGAGCAGATCACCTGCACTCACTTTTTTGCCCGACTCTGACGCAAGCCGTTCCACGCGTGCGCTGGCTTGTGCCGTTATCCACCGAATCTGTTCAGGAACAAGAGTTCCGGGACCGCGAACCTCACGCACGACATCGCCCTTGCGCACGCTGTCGATCAGGAGCGAAGCGCGTTCGACCGTTTGCGACGCAGGATCGAGCGTGAGCGTCCACGCGGTGATAGCGATGACGATTGCTACGCCGGCCGCTATCAACAGATGACGTTTCGTTTTCTTTTGTGGTGCGCGGACAATATCCATGCTAGTCTGCTCGCAGTGCGATCATAGGGTCAACCTGTGCAGCCCGTCGTGCTGGGATAAAGCCGGCCGCGAGTGCGACGCACGACAACAGCACAATTGACAGGGTCACCGCAACCGGGTCGTAAGCTTCGAGTTGATACAGCAACGAACGCGCAGCGCGCCCG
>JAYTTR010000285.1:0-6925 GCA_043744935.1 Gemmatimonadaceae bacterium | reverse complement strand
ACATCGACTAAGCCATGGCGACCAAAGTGATGATGGAGGCGCTCTCTCCCACGATGGAAGAGGGTCGCCTCGTGAAGTGGCTCAAGAACGTCGGCGATGCAGTAAAAACCGGCGAGACCATTGCTGAAGTCGAAACCGACAAGGCGATCATGGAGCTCGTCGCGCGCGGCGATGGCATCCTGCGCGTGCGACTCGTCGAAGAAGGAACAACAAGCGCAATCGGCCAAACGCTCGCGGTGATCGCGACGGCCGAAGAGGATATTTCGAAACTGACGGGGAGTGTGACAACGGCAACAACAACGGCGGTTACACGCGGCGTCGCAGAGAACGCGGAACGCGTGGAGCCAGCAAAAACTTCTGTTGTTGCAGTTGCTGTTCCATCCACTGTTGCTGTTCCAGCGCCTCTTGCTGTTCCAGCTACTGTTGCTGTTCCGTCCACTGTTGCTGTTCCCTCCGCGAGCTCGACGCCGCCACGTGAAACAGGACTGACAGAACCAGTTCGTTCCTCTCCACTCGCTCGTCGCCTTGCCACAGAACGCGGTATCGCCCTCGATGCAGTGCACGGCTCCGGCCCCAACGGCCGCATCATTCGTCGCGATATTGAATCGGCTGCCTCCGCTGTACCCGCGGTCTCCAGCACTAGTCCCTCGTCCCTCATCCCTCATCCCCAGGAATTCACCGACGTCCCACTCACGCAGATCCGCAAAACCATCGCGCGTCGCCTGAGCGAATCCATCGGTCCAATTCCGACGTTTTATCTCACGTCAGAAATCGACATGACGCAGGTCGGCAAATTGCGCGAGCAAATGCTGGCCGCCGGTGATCAGTTCAAAGTGTCCGTCAATGACATTGTGCTCAAAGCCGTCGCGACCGCACTCGTCAGACATCCTGAGTGCAACGCGCACTGGCTTACCGATCACATTCGCTATTACACGCGCGTGCACCTCGGCATGGCCGTCGCGACCGATGATGGATTGATCGTGCCCGTGATCACCGACGCACAAAGTAAAGGGCTTGGACAAATCGGCCGCGAAGCGCGCGACTTCGCAAAGCGCGCGCGCGAGCGCAAACTCACGCCTGCCGAATACACGGGCAGCACATTCTCCGTTTCAAACCTCGGCATGTTTGGCATCGATCAGTTCACGGCGATCATCAATCCCCCGGAAGCAGCGATTCTCGCCATCGGTTCGACTGAAACGAAGCCGGTGTGGGAGAACGGGGCGTTCGTGCCGCGCCTTCGCATGCGGGTCACCATGAGCTGCGATCATCGCGTGATCGACGGCGCCGTTGGTGCGCGCTTTTTGCAAACGCTTCGCCAATTGCTCGAAGCACCGATGATGTTGTTGTTCTAGCTGAGAATCACACCGGCAACCAGTACCGTCACACCACCGGCACAATGAGAATCGCTGCCGGTGTATGGTCGTCCCCAGAGAGACGCTACACCTTCAGCTCTCTCTGGACTGCCTTGTCATGCGACACCATTTCGCGCGCACTGCCCGCACAATAACCGCGCTTCTTCTCAGCGCGGCACTCCTGAATGCGTGTGCCGGTGGCGATGCACCCACCACACCAAAAACATCGGCGCCAGGCACCGATCCAACAACACCACCGGTGCCAACACCAGTTGGTGCCATGGTGGTGACCATCACGGGTTTAGTTGCTGGAATACCAGGCGACGTCGTGATCAGCGGACCGAATGCGTACGCGCGCAGCATGAGCACAACCGGCTTGATCGAATCACTCGTGCCGGGACGTTACACGGTGACCGGACGCGCGGTGCGTACCAGCGACGGTCGCTTCGGGCCAACGATCGCAGAGCAAAGCGTTGATGTTGCTCCTGGCGGCTCGGCGGCGCTCGTGGCGGTTTCGTACATCGCACTCCCCACCGTTGTTGATGTTGTCATTTCTGGATTGCCCAACAACGTCGCCGCGGCCGTCATCCTTTCGCCTCCCAGCGGCGCCGATATTGTGGTCGGCGCATCATTGCGCGTGGCACCGGCGCAAAATGGTCGCTGGCGCATGAGCGCAAGCCTCGTGCGCGATGCGGGATATAGCTATGCACCCTCTCCTGGTGCGCGCGACACGACGGTCACCGGTGGCGACACGCTTCGGTTTGCGGTGCAGTACGCGCTCTCATCGGGCGCGATGGCTGTCGCGGTCACAGGGCTACCCACAACTGCGACGCCGAACATTGTGGTCGCGGGTCCGAACGCATTTACGCAAACCATTCACGCGACCACGACGCTGACCGACCTCGCGCCAGGCACATACGTCGTGAGCAGCAGCGGTGCATCCGCCAATAATTTCACGTACGCGCCGGTCGTCGCAACACAGCAAATCATCGTGTTGCCCTCACTGGTGGCGTCGCCTGTGACCATTGCCTTCGCCGCACAACTTGGTCGCGCTACCGTCGCTTTCAGCGGGCTACCCAGCGCACTCGCGCCGATGGTCACCATGGTTGGCAATGGCATCACGCGTACAATCACCGGTGCCGGCACGCTCGACTCATTACCTGTTGGGCGCTACACCGCGAACGCAGCGACCATCTCCGCCAACGGTGTTACGTACGCGGCAACGCCCGCGCAACAAACGGTCGATGTACCACTCAATGGCACCGCCACGACAGCATTGTTTGCCTACGCGCCGACACCGGCCGTGGTCAATGTTGTCGTGAGCGGCCTGCCGGCGGGCAACAACGCCAACGTTCTGGTCAGCTCACCAAGTGGTCTTGATACGGCATTGACTGCCTCAGCGCGCATTACAGGGCCCGCAGGACGGTGGCGCCTCACCGCCACTGCAACAAACGTCGGCGGTTACACCTATACGCCGTCGCCGACGTCGCGCGACACCACACTTGTGTCGGGTGATACAGCGCTCATGCCCGTACAGTACGCACTCAGCACGGGCGCCCTTGCACTCGCAATCACAGGATTGCCGACCGGCGCGAGCGCCACGGTACAAATCACTGGGCCAGGCTTCTTCTCGCGCACGGTTACTGCGACTGCCACACTCGTCGGTTTGATGCCCGGCACGTACACCATCACCGCGGCCAGCGCCACGGTATTTGGACTTCCATACGTGCCGTCGGCGGCAACGCAACAAGTCGCTGTTGCAGCGTCGCTCGTCGCGGCGCCAGTCACGATCACCTATGCGCTAGCGGGCGGTCGCCTCTCGTTGCGCACCACCGGTTTGCCCGCTGGACTCGTACCAACATTCACATTGGCCGGCAGCAACGGATCCACGATCATCACGGGAACGACCACCGTCTCCGGCCTCACGCCGGGCAACTACACGCTGACCGCCAATAATGTCGCCGCGGGCGCCATCACATACGCCGCCTCACCAGCCACTGTGCCGATTACCATCGCGCTGGCCGCGATGGCAGGTGCAAACTTTGCCTACGCACCCGTTGACGGCGGTGGCGGTGGTGGCACCGGCGGCTTCAATCTCGCCGTCGAAAATGTCTACCTCACGCAAGCGACGCAGCGTTACGATGGCACCGTCTCGCTCGTTGCCGGACGCGATGCCTTGCTGCGCGTGTTTGTCACGGCCAGTGCCGCCAATACCAACCATCCGGATGTGCGCGTGCGCGTGTACGATGGAGGCACGCTCTTGCAAACGATCACGATTGTTGCACCCGAAACAAGCGTACGCACCGCCACCGCAGAGGGCACGCTCACGTCGACATGGAATACGCTTATTCCCGCGGCTAACGTGCGCACCACCATGCGCGTCGTCGCCGATGTCGACCCCACGGCCGCAATCGCCGAGGCAGATCGCACCGACAATATCTGGCCGCGTGGCGGAACGCCGCAGCTCATCGCAGTAACCGCAACACCAGCGTTCAATGTGCGCTTCGTGCCTGTGGTCAACGCGGGTCTCACCGGCAATATCACCGACGCGAACAAAGATTCGTTCCTTGCCACCACGCGTCGCATCTTTCCGTTTAACACCGTAGTTGCCGACGTGCGTGCTCCATTTACGTCAAGCGCCCCGGCACTTCAGTCGTCCGACGGCAATTCCGCGTGGCTCACGATATTGAGTGAACTCAACGCGTTGCGCACCACTGATGCGGCGCCGAGTACGACGCACTATTACGGCGTCGTGAAGGTGACGTACAACAGCGGCATCGCGGGTCTCGGCTACGTGCCGGGTCGCGCGGCCATGGGCTGGGACAATTTACCAACGGGCGACGGCGTCGCGGCGCACGAATGGGGACACAACTTCTCTCGTCCGCATACCCCGTGCGGCGTGAGCGGGGATCCGAACTATCCGTACCCCGGCGGCGCCATCGGCGTGTGGGGATGGAATGCGAGCACCAATGCACTCGTCGCCCCCACGCTCACCGACATTATGGGCTACTGCAGCAATCAGTGGATCAGCGATTGGACGTGGACGCAGGTGATGCAGTATCGCCAAAGCTCGGGCATTGTCATCGACAACAACATCCGCGGTGAAGGCTTACTCATTTGGGGCCGTGTAGTTGATGGGCGCGTGCTGCTTGAGCCCGCATTTCGCGTGAACGCGATTCCAACACCTATTCCGTCGGGTGCGTCACACCGCGCTGAACTGCTCGACAATCAGGGACAAGCGCTGCTGGATTTTCCTATCGCAGCGGACCGTGTGTCGGATATTACCGATCATGATGAACGTCAGTTTGCAGTGGTGGTACCCTGGACGGCGCGCCTTGAACAATCCCTTGCGAGTGTACGCGTGCGCGATGTGCGCTCACCACTCGCGTCTGCCATGCGCTCAACGATTGACTCGCCCACCGCGGCACTGATCAATCCTGGTGCCACCACTGCCGCTGACGCCCGCGGTCACACGCGCGTGCGCTGGAACGCGCAGGCATTTCCGATGGTGATGGCGCGCGACGCCGTCACCGGCGAGATCATGGGCTTTCTTCGTCAATCGGGCGACGCGTTTGATGCGCGCGGTCGACCCGTGGAGTACGTCTATTCGGATGGCGTGCGGTCGGTGGTGCGACGCGAGCGCTAGCGCTCGTGCGACGGGTTCGGTGATAGGTTACAGGGTAGGGAACACGGGTCAGTTCCCATCCCTTACAACCATTTCCCATCCCCTCGCTCCTCCATGGCTTCTTTCGACATCATCATCCTCGGCGGCGGTCCTGCCGGTTACGTGTGCGCGCTTCGCTCCGCCCAATTGGGCATGTCCGTCGCGGTCATTGAACGCGAAGCACTGGGCGGCACGTGCGTGTTGTGGGGCTGCATTCCCGCCAAGTCGCTGCTTGAGAGCGCGAATCTCGTGGCGCGGTTATCGCACGCGAAAGAGCACGGCATCGCGATTGACGGGATGTCACTCGACTTCGGCGTGGCGATGAAGCGCTCGCGCGGTATCAGCACACAAAATTCCAAAGGCGTTGAATTTCTTTTCAAGAAAAACAAAATCACGTGGGTGCGTGGTGAAGGGATGCTCGAAAAGGGAAAGAAAGTCAGCGTGACGATGGCCGACGGCAAGAAGGAGACGCACGAGGCAAAAAAGGCGGTGGTGATTTCGACTGGCTCGCGTGTTCGTGGATTGCCGCAAGTTGGATTGGAGCTTGACCGAACCGTTGTGCTGTCCAGCGATGATGTGCTCGTCCTGGAGAAAGCGCCGAAAACCATGGCAGTGGTTGGTGCGGGTGCCGTTGGGTGCGAATTCGCTGACGTGTTCAATGCCTTCGGCACGCAAGTCACGATGGTGGAAGTCGCGGCAAGCATACTGCCCATAGAAGACAGCGATAGCTCGGCTGAGTTGGCAAAAGCATTCAAGAAGCGCAAGATCGAAATGCTGGTTGGTGCCAGGATCACGAGCGCTAAGGTCACGAAGAACGGCGTGACGTTGGTCGTTGAAGCGGGCGGCAAAACAAACACGATTGAAGTCGAGAAAGCCCTTGTGGCGGCCGGTCGCGCAGCAAACGTTGAGAAGATCGGACTCGAAGCGTTGGGCATCATCAAGAGCGATCGTGGCTTCGTAAAAATCAACGAAAAGTTTGAAACCAACGTGCCGGGCTATTACGCCGTCGGCGACGTCGCGGGCAACCAGATGCTCGCACACAAAGCGCAACGCGAGGGGCACGTACTCGCCGACCTACTCGGTGGTCAGCCATTTCATGCAGTGAACTACGGCAACATTCCCAGTTGCACCTACTGTCATCCCGAAGTGGCGTCGATTGGACTTACCGAGCAGCAGTGCAAGGATCAAAAACTCGATTACAAGATCGGTAAATTCCCGTTTTCAGCAAATGGTCGTGCACGCACGTCGGGTGAAACCGATGGTTTCGTGAAGATCATTCGCGACGCGAAATACGGCGAGATCCTTGGGGCACACATCGTCGGTGCACACGCGACGGAGTTGATTCACGAAATCGTGGTCGCGCGGGCAAACGAGTTTACTGTTGAAGAAATCGATCTGGCGATCCACGCGCATCCCACGCTGAGTGAAGCGATTGGAGAAGCAGTCATGGACTCGATGGGAAAGATGTTGCATGCGTAAGTGTGGCAGATAACGCACTGTGGGTGTGGGATTTGGGTGTGATGGAGTACGACGCCGCGTATGCCGTGCAGCGCGATACTGCGCGGCGTCGAATTTCGGGTGAGCTTGCGGAAGATGTGTTGCTGCTTGTGGAGCATCCGGCGGTTGTCACGTTGGGGCGCAGCACGAAGCCGGCAAATTTGCTGGCGAGCGCGGAGTATTTAGGCGCTCTGGGTATTCAGTTGCGCGACGTTGAACGTGGCGGTGACGTGACCGTTCACGAGCCGGGACAGTTGGTGGCGTATCCAATCATCGACCTCAAACGACATACCAAAGATCTGCATTGGTTTTTGCGACAGGTAGAGGCGTCGATCATGCGCGCACTCCAGGTGCTGGGACTTGCGTCAGAACGTATGGCGGGACTGACGGGTGTTTGGCATGAGGGACGGAA
>JAYTTR010000284.1:0-6927 GCA_043744935.1 Gemmatimonadaceae bacterium | reverse complement strand
TGATGACATACTCATTGGCCGGCAGTCGGATATCGTCGCGAATGCGAATAGGCGGAACGAGAATGCCGAGTTCCAGCGCTGCTTGTTTGCGCAGGAGTGAAATACGCTCGAGCAGATCACCGCCTTGTCCTTCGTCCACCAACGGAATAAGGGCGTAGCCAACTTCAAGTTCGATCGGATCGAGCTGCAACAGATCGCGCATCGGGTCCGCCGGCACGGGGGCTTCGGTAACGGGCGCGTCGGAGACCAGTGCGAGTGCATTGCGCCGCGTTTCATTCTTGCCGGCTGCTCGCGCGAGAAACGCAGCGCCAATACCTAACGAGAGAAACGGAAACATCGGCAGCCCGGGCACGAGCGCGAACGAGGACAACACGCCCGCCGCCATCCACATCGCGCGAGGATGTCCACCCAATTGGCGGCTCAACACCACGCCAATGCGATCAGTGCCTGTTGCGCTGGTGACCATCAAACCCGCAGCGGTGCTGATGATCAGCGCCGGTACCTGGGAAACAAGACCATCGCCGACAGTGAGCAACGTGTACGTGCTGGCTGCTTTCGTGATGTCCATGCCCCTCTGCACAACGCCAATGAAAATGCCACCTAGCACATTGATCGCGACAACGAGCAGTCCGAGCACCGCATCACCTTTGACGTATTTGGACGCGCCGTCCATCGCGCCGTAAAAATCAGCCGTACGTGAGATTTCATTGCGACGTGACCGTGCTTCCTTTTCGTCGATAAGTCCCGCCGACAGATCGGCGTCGATGGCCATTTGCTTGCCGGGCATCGCGTCCAGCGTGAAACGCGCACCGACTTCGGCGATACGACCAGCACCCTTGGTAATGACAATGAAGTTGATGCCAATCAACAACAGAAAAATGACGATACCAACCGCGTAGTTGCCACCAATCACAAACTGTCCAAACGCTTCGATCACCTTACCGGCGTGACCATGCGTCAGAATCAGTCGCGTGGACGAAACGTTGAGACCAATACGAAACAGCGTGAGCAATAACAGCAGCGCAGGGAAGCTGCTGAAGTCGAGCGGATTGGTGGTGTACAGCGCGACCAGGAGCACCACGAGCGACAGGCCGATGCTAGCGGCGAGACACAGATCGAGCAATACTGGCGGCAGCGGTACAACAATCAGCGCCAGAATGAGTACGACAGATAACGCGAGTGCCGCTTCGGCGCGCTTGCGCGAGCTCGCACTCTCGAACGGAATGGACGACGCGGTGGCGGTCATGCGGCCACCGTTCCACGCCAGCGTGCACCATAGCGCTCACGTTGCTTCAACACGAACGCCAGAACTTCGGCCACGGCGAGATACATCTCGACGGGAATAATCGTTCCAACCTTTGACGATGCGATGAGCGCGCGCGCCAACGGGATATTTTCAATAACGGGCACGCCGTGTTGAAAGGCGAGCTCCTTGATACGAAGTGCGATCTTGCGTTGCCCAAGCGCGACCACGTACGGTGCCGGTGCAACACTCGGGTCATACTTGATGGCGATAGCGATATGCACAGGATTCACAATCACCACATCGGCCTTGGGCACCGCGGCAAACATCTGGCGACGAAGACGTTCCCGCCCAACTGCCCGGCGCCGACTCTTCATGCCTTGGTCGCCTTCCTGCGCCTTGCTCTCTTCCTTGACTTCATGCTTCGTCATGCGCAGGCTTTGCGTTGTGCTAAAGCGCTGCCACGCATAGTCGGCAGCAGCCAACGCGAGAAACATCAAACCCGCATTGCGTAACAACGCCAAACAATATTTCTGTATGACGGCGAGCAACGCGGTTGGTGTTTGCAACGCGAGCCCCTGAATATCGGGCCATGCATCACTCAGTGTGCCGTACACGGCCCAACTGACAATGGTCATTTTGAGCAGTGCTTTGGCCAGCTCAACGAACGACTGTTTGCCAAGTAGGCGTCCGAGATTGTTGAGTGGATTGAGCTTGCTCCACTTGGGTTCGAGCCCTTTCGTCGAAAACATGAAGCCCGTTTGCGCGGCCTGTACGGCAAGCGCCATGACGGCCATCGCGCCCATCACACCAACCATCGCGACGATGGCGCGAAATCCCATCGACTGCACATAAGGAATGACGGAGGCGCCGGCGTGTTCGACATCGGATGATGTCGCTAAACTTTGGCCCATCGTGTCGAGCAGGAAACGCCACAGTGTTGGTCCGGCCATGGAGAGGGTCATTGTCGAACCCAGCAACAGCACGGCGGTCATCAGCTCCGGACTCTTCGCGATTTGTCCCCGCGATCGCGCTTCTTCCAGGCGTTTGCCTGTGGGGTCTTCTGTCTTTTCGCCGGCATCGTCCGCCATCTCAGCGCACCGCCACGCGTACAGCGCGCGCGAACGTTTCGAGCGTACCGTTAAATCCAGTTGTCCAATCACTCATCACGTGAATCATCAACGCGATGGATCCGGCAAATGTGAGTAGTCCCAATCCGATCTGTAGCGGAAACGCGACGCTCATGATCTGCAACTGCGGCGCGGCACGACCAAGCACGGCGAGCGCGAGGTTCGTCACGAAGATGGCAGCGATCACTGGTGCCGCGAACTGCAATCCCGAGGTGAAGATCACTTTTGCTGTTGGCACAAACGCGCCCATACCGGCGCGCATATCTGGCACGGCACCTAACGGCATCGCGTGAAAACTCTGCGCGAGTGCTTGCAGCATCATGATGTGACCATTGCTGATCAAGAGCACGGCAAGCGCGAGCAACTGCATGAGCGTTGAAAAGACCGAGCTTTGTGTGTTGTTGGTAGGATCGAGAATGGCTGCGCCCGAGAGACCAATCGTGGTCGTGATCAACTCACCGCCAAATTCTGCGGCAGCGATTGTCAGGGACGCGCAAAGTCCGATGATCAATCCGATGATGGTTTCGGTGAGAAACGTCGCGGGCGTGAGTTGCAACGAGGCGACATCTGCACTGGCGCTGGCGGATGGCGCAATCATGATGGCGAACATCACCATCAGTGCAGTGCGCAATTTCATCGGTACGGTTTTGGCGGACCACACCGGCGCGGTGAGCAGCAGTCCGCCAACGCGAAGCGTGGTCAGGAGGAATGCGGTGGCGATGCCAGGCGCAAAAAAGTCAGGCAGCCCGGCCGCGACGAAATTATTCATGACACCATCGTCGGAATGCCACGAATCAATTGTTGCGTGTAGCGAATAAGGATCTGCAGCAACCACGGCAAGCCGACGATGAATGCACCGCCAACGAGCACGAGCTTCGGCACGAACACCAGGGTCTGTTCCTGGATTTGCGTGACCGATTGGATGATGCTGATGATGAGACCGACGCCCAGCGCGATGAGCAGCATCGGGGCCGCCAGCATCAGCGCCGTGATGATGGCATCTCGCGTCAAGTCGATGACCAGCTGGTGCGACATCAGGCGTTGGCAATTCGAGTGGTAAAGCACGCCGCGCAGGCGGAGGTCGCCAGACGGACGCTCTCGACCCTTGATAAAGCAGGGGTCGTACCACGACACCCAATATCGATTTAGCTGCGTATCTCGTTCAATGACAGATAGTTACGAATTTCCATCGACGTTGGCTCCACGAGCCAATCTGTGTGTTACGGCACAAAATGCCGATACAAGGGGGAGTAATTGCCGATTCGAAATTTTATTACCGAGTATTGTAAGACGATACCCTCATACCTTGGTACAATAAAACTGATACTGATCGAATCGGTCGAACCGGGCGTGAGATCATTTGTTATCGCCGTGATGGTTGAGGAGGGGATGACTCCTGCACCCGCCAGCGTGCGACATATGGAACATCATCACGGCGAGCCGATGCAGCGTCAGCGTTTCTTCCAAGCCTTCGTCGAGACGGCGGGCCGCCGACACATGTAGCGTGGCAAATGCTTGCACGAGCGTCTGCCGCGCACGTGTTGCGGTTGGCGATGTGGCGCGCGCGTAGGCCGTGTGCCGTTTGCTTCGCCACAGCGCTTGCGGGCCGTTTGGCAAATGCCGCACGACATTCTCGCGCATAGGCGACTGACACCATTGTACCGGCACGTCGCCGAAGACGTCACGGACCGCCGCGCGGAACCAGTTCGCGCCTTCGCGTACGACGAGCCGTCCTGCCGCCGCGCGGACGCCGCGCGCAATCACCCTGTGGTCGTCGGCAAATGGTTTGCCATCGAGCACGGGCCATCAGGTATCATCATGCGGCCGCACGTGTCACTACCGCAATGCCTCGGCACTTGCCTGAATGCACCGCCGCGACACAAATGTACGTGGCCTTTACGAGGATACAGATGCCGTCAAACGACTCGCCGCCGGCGCCTGATGATTCAATTTTCGCGCCTTGCTGAACCTCACTTTTACTTGAAACTCTGCACCAGTGCCTGGATGGTCAAACTCCACCCATCCACCAGCACGAACAACAGCAATTTGAATGGCAGCGATATCATGGCCGGCGGTAGCATCATCATGCCCATGCTCATGAGCACCGACGCCACGACAGCATCAATAATGATGAACGGCAAATAAATCACGAAGCCAATTTGAAACGCGGTGCGCAGTTCACTCGCGACAAACGCCGACATCAACACGTGCAACGGCACATCGTCCACCGTTTCCGGACGTGGAAGTCGACTCATCTCGACAAACGCGCGAATGTCCGACTGCTTGGTTTGACGCAGCATGAATTCACGCATGGGCTTCACACCAGTCTTCATCATCTCCACTTGGGTGATCTTTCCATCAAGCCACGGTGTAATTGCGCTCTTGTTCATTTCGCTCAAGGTTGGCGCCATAACGAAACCAGTCAGCAATAACGCCAACGCTGACAACAGCTGCGCCGGTGGCGCACTCTGCGTACCCATCGCCTGTTTCAGAAAATGTAGCACAATCAGAATGCGCGTAAATCCCGTCATCATCAGCAGCAACGTGGGCAACAGCGTGAGGAGACCCATCATTACCACGATGCCAACGGTGCCGTTCAAGTGCAGTCCGCCGTCTTTCGTGTCGCCCATCTTCACATCCATCTGCGGCATCAACTTCATAAACGCATCTTCGCCAGCAACAGGCGCGAGTGACGCAACACCTGCTTTTCCATCTGCGGCAGCATTCTTCGACGAATCAAGTTGCATCGCCGACAGTGCACGTTTTGATGCGGCACCACCAGGCATGACCGACGCGCCGTTGCCAGTCTTGACGGGTGTCGCTGTTTTTGCAAACCGCGCACTCGCGCGCGTTGTTGGTGGCAGAAACACTTGCGGCGCTGTTGGTGTCACGATCGGTACAACGGGAGACACCGCGATTGGCACGACGGGGGACACCACCGGCGACGCACCCGACGCACCCGACGCACCCGATGCACCCTGCGCACGCAGCACACCCGCCGTTGCGTGCACCAAAACGATCGCTCCAACAAACACGGCCAGTTTGGTCACACCACTCAGCGCTCCACCCAGCATCGCACGAAACTCGTGATCACTGCGTACAACATTGCTGCTCGTGGTGACACACTCGGCGCGCTGTTGCTGCGGTTGATGCGATTGTTGCGCCACAAGCAATTCCGCCTCGCGTTCGAGCGAACGCGACATCACCCGGCCAAACGCACCCGGCAAAAACTTGGTCAGCGCACTCGTCGCCTCTGCACTCGACGCCAACGCTGTCACAATGGTACTCGTGCTCAACACACGCTGCCGATCAACCTCATCCAACTCAAACAACGTGCGAATGCCTCCTTCGCCCGTTGAAACGGCAATCACCTTTTCACCGACACGCACCACCGCGAGCCCCATCTTCGGACCAATCGCGATGCGTTGCACCACTTCCACCGGCACACGCGTGCGCGCGCTCAGCACGTTCGGACTGTAGCGCTTGAGCAACCACAAACTCACGGCGCCAAGCCCCAGGACAAACGCGAGTGCACCAACCACGCCCAACGCCGAGAGGAGCATGCGTCAGGTTGTTGGCGGAGCGGTGTCGTTGCACGGCGGTATCGCAGAGCGCATTCGTTGCATCACGCCGCGTTCGCCGCAGCCATCGCCGTTGCACTCGCCAGGATGCGCGTAATGCGCACACCAAAATGCTCACCCAGTACCACCACTTCGCCTTCTGCAAAGCGACGATCACCGACATAAATATCGATTGGCTCACCAGCCAATCGATCCAGCTGCATGACTGAACCGCGACCAAGTCGCAGAATATCCTGCACGCTCATACTCGTGCGTCCCAGTTCAATCGACACGGGCAACGTGAGATCAAGCAGCATACCAATCGGTACTTCCGACGTACCAGCCAGTGTCTGCTCAAATTCGGAAAATTGTGGTGGACGCGCGGTCATCGCGTGTTCATCCGACTCGCCCGCGATCGACGAAACGGGTTGACCAGCAGCCTTGGCCGCCTGTACGCTCGCTACCAGCGCATCGATTTCTGCGGGGTTCATGATCTATTCGTCCGTGTTTCGGGGGCTAACGATGCACTCGGCACCGCGTCGAGAATGCGGATGGCAAGATTGCCGGCCACACGGCCGGGATGGCCGATAAAACGTTCCTGGCTTCCAGCGCGCACAATCACGCGCGCATCACGTGGAATACCGGTGGGCACCACACTGCCAACTTCCAGGCGTGCGATATCGCGCATCGAAAGTTGAAACTCCGGTAGGCGAGCCGTGAGCGGCACTTTCGTTGCACGCAACGAAGCTTCACTGCGCTGACGCGTGATCTCGCGTTCCTGTTCGTTCGTGATCAACTGCGCCAACCGTTGTTGTCCGCCCGAGGTGAAAAACTTGTCGAGTACGGAAAAGGGCAAACACAACAGCAACAAACTGGTCGCACCACCGGCCGTGATCTCTACGTTGGCGACGAGCACCGGATCTTCGCGATTCACCACCTGCAGAATTTCCGGCGACGATTCAAACGCGCTGATGTTGATGTCCATCGGCACGTG
>JAYTTR010000283.1:0-1809 GCA_043744935.1 Gemmatimonadaceae bacterium | reverse complement strand
TTGCCGCTTCGACCGGCAAATACAGCAGTCCACGCGCTGCATCAAGTGACAGTGGCGCCCATGCGCCCGTGTTGCCCGTATACGACCACGAGCTGTCTTTCCACGTGTCGTTACCAAATTCTCCGGATTGCGGAATGGTGTTAAAACGCCACCGCACGGTACCCGATTTCGCATCGATGGCCAAAATGCGACCCGGCACGTTGCGTTTGGACGCTGGACGCAACCCAACTTCCAGCGCGGGTCCGATCACGATCGTGTTTTCGAACACGAGCGGCGGCGAACTGGAGCCGATCGCTGCCGTGTTCACATCAAGCGGCACTCCGAGCAGTGTCTTGAGATCAACGACGCCGTTCGAACCAAAGGTGGTGATTGGCTTGCCGGTCGCTGCATCGAGTGCAACGAGTTGAAAGCCCGGCGTGACATAAAAAATGCGCCGCGTGCTGCCGCTACCCCAGGTTGCCACGCCTCGACCAGAGCCCCGTCGTGGCGCCGCTGCGGCACGCAGGTGTTCATCGAGTTCGAAACGCCAAACACTTTGGCCGGTGGCCGGATTGGCACGCACCACGGCGCGATTCGTACCAGTGGTGAAATACAGTGCGCCTTCCACCATGAGCGGAGTGCTTTCGTTTTTGTATTCGGGCGGAGCGGAACCACTATCGGGACGCCACGTCCACGCGATGCGCAAACCCTTCACGTTACTTGCCGTGATGTCCGCGAGCGGGGAGTAACGCGTGCCTGCGAGATCACGATGATACGCGGGCCAGTCACCATCGGCCGTCGTGCTCTGTGCGTGTGTCGCTGACAGTGCCGTGATGGAGAGCACAGCGCTGACTATGGTGGTGCGAGAAAAGACGAACGTCATGCAGTCTCCGAGCAGAGCAGGGCGAGTTTTCGCACCGTGGTTACGTTGCGCATCGTTATGGACATCCCCAACGCTTTCTCCAACCGCGCGCCGGAAATTGTACTGTCACTCACGCGTGGCGCCGTCCACCAGTAGAAGTCGCGATCGCGAAAATCAAATTCGTTCGTGGTGCCAGCAAGCGCCAGCACACGTTTTTGCGCCTCGACCGACACCGAGGATTTGAGAAACCCCACAGTCAGTGCGGATACGCCGGCAACCGGCTCTGCGCCGCCAAACACACGATGCGCAGCAGCCGCGATCACCTCGGTGCTCGTGCGGATAAATGTGTCCACCGCATAGCCCAGGTGTTCCGCTAGCTGTGTTTCGATTTGCACTTCAAGTGCCGCCGCACTTTCAACGTGACTGGAAAAGCGCACATTACCGCTGGCGATAAATGTCTCGACGCTGGTAAAACCGAGCCCGGCAAATTGCTCGCGCAAGTCAGCCATTTTCACGGTGTGTCCACCCACATTGATCGCGCGAAGAAATGCGACATAGCACGTCGGCGCATGACCTCGGCGTGACATCACAGCTCGCAATTAGCGAGAAGGGCAGGCAGTTGTTGAACGACCGGCGTGGTCTTGATCCACACAACAGGTCGGCAACCGCCAAACGCGAAGCACACCTTGCGGAGACAAAAGAGTGGACGCGGCGTCATTGCTCAGCGACGTCCACGAAAAGCGCCGCTCAAAGCACCCCGGAGCTGTGCCGCGATCAGAAAGACAACAGCGCCCAGTACCAGCGAAAACTTTAGGGTTGCAGCGATGCCCGCAAGTCGCGACAGGCCACTACTCGCGCCAGTATCCAGCATGCGAAGCAGCGCCAGATTTTCAGTTGCATCCAGGGGAATGCATGCCAACACTGCAAACGAAAGTTGTTGACCGACGCGATCAAACCAGCCGGCATTG
>JAYTTR010000282.1:0-6940 GCA_043744935.1 Gemmatimonadaceae bacterium | reverse complement strand
GGGAGACGCGATGGAGCGCTTGCAGGTCGATCCGCTCGCCCGGTAACTTGCGGAGATGCCACCACAACCATTACCGGGATTTCGAGACTTCTACCCGGAGCAGTTCGCTGAGCGAGCTCACATCTTTGAGACATGGCGCCGCATCGTGCGGCGTTATTCGTTTGTCGAGTACGATGGTCCGCCCCTGGAACCACTGGAGTTGTACACGCAAAAAAGCGGCGATGAGATTGTCACGCAACTTTATAATTTCGTGGACAAGGGTGAGCGAACGGTGGCGATGCGGCCAGAGATGACGCCGACATTTGCGCGCATGGTTGGTGCGCGTGCGCAGGCGCTTCGCAAACCGGTGCGATGGTTCTCCATTCCACAACTGTTTCGATATGAACGCACGCAGAAGGGCCGGTTGCGTGAGCACTATCAGCTCAACGTCGATCTCGTTGGTGAGAGCGACGTGCTGGCGGATGCGGAGTTGCTCTCGATTGCGATCGAGATCATGCGTGCATTTGGTCTGACGTCGGATGACGTGCGCGCGCGCGTCTCGGATCGACGACTGCTAAATGGGTTGCTCGAGCATTTGGCGATCCCGGAATCTGCCTGGCCGGTGGTGTATGCGGTGCTCGACAAGTTGGATCGACAACCGCGTGATGTGTCGGCGGCAAAGCTTGCGGCGGCGTCGATTGCGCCGGATGTTGCGGCGCGCATTCTGGGTTTCGGCGCGCTCGATTTTGCGGCGGTGCAGCTGCAGTACGGGAGTGCGCCAACGGTGGCCGAACATATCGCGCGCTTTGCTGCGTATGTCGCGCATGTTGAGGCGCTTGGCGTGCGCGCGTGGATAAAGTTCGATCTGACGATCGTGCGTGGACTCGCGTATTACACGGGCATCGTATTCGAATTGTTTGACGCGAAAGGTGACTTCCGTGCGATCTGCGGCGGCGGTCGTTATGACCACCTGCTTGCGTCGCTCGGCGGTGCAGATATGCCGGCGCTTGGTTTTGGGATGGGTGATGTCGTGCTCGGCGAATTGCTTCGCGAACGTGGCTTGATGCCGCGCACGCCAAACAGCGTTGGATACTGGATCGCGCAGTCGCCGCTCGATGCAGACTTTCCGTCGGCGATGTTGCAAACTGCCACCGCGCTGCGGGCGCGTGGTGGCGTCGTCGAGTACGCGCTCCGCGCGCAGAAACTGGAGAAGCAGTTTGAGTCAGGTCGGAAGGCCGGCGCCGCAGTGTTCATCATTGTCGATCCATCCGAAGCACCTACACCTCCCTCGCATTCACGGACGTGGCGCGTACGTCGCGCTGGGCACGACGATGTCTCATTCACAACGCTCGACGACCTCGTGACGTGGACGTCGACGACGACAGGAACAGCATCATGAGTGATGACAAGAAGTTGCCAACCCGCGCTGAAAACTTCAGCGATTGGTATAACGAACTCGTATTGCGATCCGAACTGGCCGACTACTCGCCGGTGCGTGGGTGCATGGTGATTCGTCCGCATGGATACGGCGTCTGGGAGCGTATGCAGCGCGCACTCGACGACATGTTCAAGGCGACCGGACACGTCAATGCGTATTTCCCGCTCTTCATTCCAGAAAGTTTTCTTTCGAAAGAAGCGGAACATGTCGAAGGCTTTGCGCCCGAGTGCGCGGTCGTGACACATGGCGGTGGGAAGCTCCTGGAAGAACGATTGGTGGTGCGTCCAACATCGGAAACGATCATTTATTCGATGTTCGCGAAATGGGTGCAGAGCTATCGTGATCTTCCGTTGCTCTACAACCAGTGGGCGAACGTTGTTCGGTGGGAAATGCGCACGCGGTTGTTTCTGCGCACGATGGAATTTTTGTGGCAGGAGGGACACACCGCGCACGTGACACATGACGAAGCGGAACACGAAACGCGCAAGATGCTTGGCGTTTATCGCACGTTCATGGAATCGTACATGGCAATGCCGGTGATCACAGGGCTCAAAACAGATTCAGAAAAATTTGCGGGTGCGCTCCGTACGTACTCGTGCGAAGCGATGATGCAGGACAACAAGGCGTTGCAGGCGGGCACGTCGCACAATCTCGGGCAGAATTTCGCGAAAGCGTTTGATCTCAAGTTCCAAACGGAGCAGGGCACCGAAGCGTTTGCGTGGAACACGAGCTGGGGAGTTTCAACCCGCATGGTGGGGGGATTGGTGATGACTCACGGCGACGACGCGGGCCTTCGACTCACGCCCAAGCTCACGCCCATTCAGGTGGTGATCGTACCGATTTACAAAACGGATGAGGAACGCGCGGCCACCATCGACGCGGCCAGGCGCATCGCGGAGGAACTCGGCAGCTTTACGCGTCCCGACCATGAGCGCATTCGTGTACACGTCGATGAGCGTATCGGCATCAAGCCGGGTGCGAAATACTACCATTGGGAGCTACGCGGCATTCCGTTGCGATTGGAGATTGGTCCACGTGATCTCGCAGCGGCATCGGGGATGTTGGTGCGACGCGACACGCGAGAGAAACGGCCGATCGCCTGGGATGCGCTGCGCGCCGAACTCCCGGTGGTGCTACAGCAGATACAGGACGACATGTTGGCGGCTGCACGCGCGCGACTCGAAGCGCATTCCATTCGCGAGTCGATAAGCTATGATCGCTTCAAAGAAATCATGGCTGGTGAAGGCGCGTTTGTCTACGCTGGTTGGAACGGTGATCCCGCCGTCGAAGCGCGGGTCAAGGAAGAAACGAAGGCCACGATTCGCTGCATTCCAGATGCGGAGTTTCGCTCACCGGTCGCGCCCACTACCTGCATGGTGACCGGCGAACCCGCCAAGTTCGAAGTGTTGTGGGCGCGGTCCTACTGAACGCGCACGTGTTGCCCGTCGGTGCGTTTTCTCGCGTCGACGGGGTGTTGCATGCCGAGGGCGTACCGCTCAGCGCCATTGCCGTTGACGTCGGCACGCCGTGCTATGTGTACAGTGCGAACAGTATTCGCGCGCGATATCAACAGTTGGCAAACGCGTTTGCAGGCGTGCCACATCGCATCCATTTTGCGATGAAAGCCAATTCCAGCCTCGCAATTCTTCGAGTATTGCAGGAGCTCGGCGCCGGCGTCGATATCGTGTCAGGTGGAGAACTGTATCGCGCACACGAGGCGGGATACACTGGTGCTGACGTGGTGTTTAGCGGCGTTGGTAAAACCGTGCGTGAAATAGAAGCGGCACTCGACGCGCACGTGCAACTGATCAACATCGAATCGGAAGCAGAACTTCTCACGGTGAACGCCGTGGCTGGTCGCCGTGGTGTTGTCGCGCCGGTCGCATTGCGCATGAACCCAGAAGTCACAGTTGATACGCCGCATGAGTACATCAAGACCGGCGAGAAGGGGCAGAAGTTTGGTATTCCGCGCGATGACATTGCGCGCATCGGCGCGGTCATCAGTGCGCTTCCCAACGTTGCATTGCGTGGACTGGGCATGCATCTCGGGTCACAGATTTCGAACGCCGACCCGATGCGCGAGGCGTTGCCGCGCTTGCTGTTCGCAATCGCCTTGATGCGCGCGCAAGGGCACACTCTGCAGTTCATCGACGTCGGGGGCGGTCTTGCTGTGCCGTACGCGCCGGGTGATCCCAAGGCCGACGTTGAAGATTATGCGCGCCTTGTATGCGATGCGGTGAAGGACACTGGCCTCACGCTGTTGCTCGAGCCGGGCCGTTTTATCGTCGCGGAGTCGGGCGTGCTCCTCACTGAAGTGTTGTATCGCAAGCACGCTGCGGGTAAAGATTTTGTTGTCATAGACGCGGCGATGAACGATCTGCTGCGCCCGGCGCTGTATCAGGCGTACCACGATATTGTAGCGGTCAACGAGACCGCAGGGACCATCATCGCGGACGTTGTCGGCCCCGTGTGCGAATCAGGTGATTTCTACGCGAAGCATCGTGAGGTTGCGGACGTGCATGCTGGCGCATTGCTGGCAGTGCTGACGACAGGCGCATACGGCTACACGATGGCGTCAAATTACAACTCGCGGCCTCGCCCGACCGAGGTGCTGGTCGATGCCAACCGCTTCGCCGTGATCACCGAACGGGAACGATACGAAGACCTGGTGCGGCTTGAACGCGCGCACCTCCAGTGGAGAACTGCCTGATGCGCATCGGATTGTTGTCGGACACGCACGATCGCTTGCCTGCCATTCGCGAACTGCTGGAGCAGATGATTGCCGGCGGCGTATCGCTGATCATGCATGCGGGAGACTATTGCTCGCCGTTCGCGCTTCAACCCTTCCATGATCTTTCGGTGCCGTTGCTCGGCGTCTTTGGACGCAACGATGGCGATCGCGATGCATTGCTCGCCGCCGCACAAACTGGATTTGGCGCGGCCGAGTTATACGAATCGCCGCACAGCTTCGATTTGCAGGGAAAGTCGGTGTTATTGATTCACGATCTGGCCGAGGTACACCAACGTTCCATCGATGGGCACGAGGTGATTGTACACGGTTTCACGCACATTCCCGAAATGAAAGCGCGTGGTGATTCGTTGCTGGTGAATCCCGGTGAAGGATGTGGTTGGCTGCACGGTGCACCGACGGGTGCCATTCTCGATCTTGATACAAAGTCGGTCGAATTTCTAAAGCTATCTGGACCGGAATGGAAGTACTGATGGGAAGTCGCATTCTGATACTCGACTGTGGATCGCAATTCACGCAACTGATTGCGCGACGTGTTCGTGAAGCGCGGGTCTATTCGGAAATTCATCCACCGACGCGATCGCTCGAGTGGATTCGGGAGTGGAAGCCCGACGGAATTATTTTGTCTGGTGGACCCAGTTCTGTCACGGATATCGACGCACCACGGATTCCCCGAGAACTCCTCGACGTCGCTCCCGTGCTGGGTGTGTGCTATGGCATGCAGCTCATTGCGCATCTCGAAGGCGGCGCCGTTGTTGGTGATGGCCGTCGAGAATATGGTCGCGCGGAGATCGAGATCGTCGAAGGCGCAGGCGTCTTTGCTGGTTTCGATGTTGCCGAGCGTACCATCGTGTGGATGAGTCATGGTGATCACGTGGAACGCGTACCACCCGGTTATGTGCTCACGGCCCGGAGTCGTGACAACGTCGTCGCTGGATTTCGTCACGCATCGAAGCCTATTCACGCCGTGCAATTTCATTCTGAAGTCGTGCACACTGTGCGCGGATCAGAGATCGTGCAAAATTTCTTGTTCGGGGTTTGCGGTTGCACGCCGGACTGGACACCCGGACACTTTGTGGATCTTGAGATCGCAAAGATCCGTGCATTGGTCGGTGATCGACAGGTGATTTGCGGACTTTCCGGCGGCGTTGACTCGAGCGTTGCAGCAGCACTCGTCCATCGCGCGATCGGTGATCAGCTCACCTGCATCTTTGTTGATACAGGATTACTTCGTTTGCACGAACGCGAGCAGGTGGAGCGAACCATGCGTGCGCATTTGGGCATGAAGCTCATCACCGTGCGTGCAGAGGATCGTTTTCTCAGCGCGCTCGCTGGCGAAGGAGATCCGGAAAAGAAACGTAAAATCATTGGTCACACCTTTATCGATGTGTTCGAAGATGCCTCGGCTGATGCCGGCCAACAGGCCGCGTTCCTGGTGCAGGGCACGCTGTATCCAGATGTGATCGAATCGGTGAGCGCAAACGGTGGCCCATCAGCAACAATCAAGACGCATCATAATGTGGGCGGCCTGAAGCCGGATATGAAGTTCAAACTCATCGAGCCCCTGCGTGAGCTTTTCAAGGATGAGGTGCGCAACGTCGGACGTGAGTTGGGATTGCCGGAGGAGATGGTTGGTCGACATCCGTTTCCCGGCCCAGGATTGGCGATCCGCGTGCTGGGTGACATCACCCCGCACGCACTCGATATCCTCCGTCGCGCGGACGCAATCTATCTGGAAGAGATTCGCTCGGCGGGCTTGTACGATGACATTTGGCAAGCGTTCGCTGTCTTTCTTCCAGTCCGATCTGTTGGCGTGATGGGCGACGGTCGAACTTATGAACACGTCATCGCGTTGCGAGCCGTCACGAGCACTGACGGTATGACCGCCGATTGGTATGCATTTCCGCACGACGTGTTGGGGCGAATTTCGAATCGTATCATCAACGAAGTCGATGGTGTGAATCGCGTTGTTTACGATATTAGTTCAAAGCCACCAGCGACCATCGAGTGGGAATGAGTTGTTGATAGGGCGGGGTGCGGTTACCGCAGGATTGTTACCTCTACGGGTCGTCGCGCGGAATACGGGAGCAATGGACCGTATCCAAAACACATCACGAGATCTGGACGACGGTCTGGCAGGCCAATGAGATGCGCAAGTGCGGGCCGTAACGCGACTACTTCCACTGGTTGGTTAATGAATGCGTGCCGGAGGCCGATCGCGGTTGCCTGTAACGCGAAGCGTTGACATGCACGGCCGACAAGCACCCAGTGCTCGGGATCTTCTTGTTGCGCGACAAATACTGCGATTGCGGGCGAGGAGTCGATGTGACGCGCATACATTTTGTTCTCGGCGTCGACCTTGAACATCCAATCGAATAGGCGTGGGCCTAACCACTTCGGCAGTGCAGGATTGCCGCTCGCGGCGCTGAACAGTCCGTCTCCTCGTTGTGCGGCGTCGAGCGGACTGAATCGCAACCATGACTTCAACTCAACCAGGAACGCCTTGTCCGCCATTTGCGCGCTATTTCCTGCCAGGACAAGATCACGAACCTGAACTCGCTGTTCGCGCTGCGTGACGATGACCACGTCGACGCCGGGAACCGATGCGGCCGCAGCCAATGCTCTCAAGTCACTCGCGCTCACCGTTGCACTGTCAGACTCCGAACGCGTCGATTGACGCGCTGGAATGGCATTGAACAGCATCGATCGATTCTCTGGCCCGCAACCAAATGCAATTTTAGTGAGCCGCCGTTTGATGGTTCGAATCGCAGCTC
>JAYTTR010000281.1:0-6961 GCA_043744935.1 Gemmatimonadaceae bacterium | reverse complement strand
CGGTGAGTTCGTCATATCGCCCAAGCTCGTTGCCGTGATATCCCGACACACTGCGAATACCATGCACCATGAAGCCGGTGGCCTTTCCTTCACCACTTCCCAAATACGGATCGCGACGCCTGCCGGTCAGACTTTGTGATGCGATGGCTAATACGCGCGCGGACTCGGGCTGCTTGTTGAGATAGTCAATCACAGCGTCGCTGGCGTACAACTCCGACGCGGGCGGTGCGAACATGAAATACAATCGTTCGATTGACCAGAGGTCGATGATCACCACGAGCGCCAGCGCCATCGCGACAACACGTGGGGCGATAAGCCGACGCGCGGCGGCCATGCACAACGTCATCGTAATGAAGACCACGGCAAACGAACGCCAGGCGCCGACGGTGAGTGCGGATGCGTTGGCGTTGACGCGATCTTCAAGCCCGTAGTTTTGCGGAACGAAGGCGAGCGCAAGATTGGTAAGCACACCGCCGCTCGCCATCACCGCCACCAGCAGCGCGAGGCCAACACCGACAATGGCAAAGCGCATGTTGACACGGCCTTCGATCGCGCGCTCCGCGCCAATGCCCGCCAATACCGCCGTGCAGAAGGACATCACGTACAACATCGTGCTTGGCGCTCGAAAGAAATCCGTACCCGGCACGAGCGCATACACGATGCGGAAAAACGGTGTGTAGCCGCCAAGCGCCCACAGGGTGGCCGTCATGAGCGTCCCGGTCCAGAACCAAATCACCGAGCGTCGCAGTCGCCCCGCACCGAAGGCAAGCGCAGCCAAAACAAGGACGACGGCGCCAAGGTATTCGCTGTGCAAGTGGATGCCGTTGCGTCCTGCATATTCGCGCAAAATGCCAGAGAACTGCGGGAGATACGTATTGATAATTTCTTCGGGCGGCAGCGAATACGAAATCGCGTGCTCCCATCCTTTGCCGCCAGCGCGCGGGGACCACGGCGTGTATTCGAGGAGCGGCCAGAACTGAATCGCTCCACCCAACATCCCGACACCAACGGCCACCGCCGCCATTGCCAAACGTCGCAATGCGATCGGGCGCGCGAGTTGTGTGGCCTGCGCGTCTACGGAAAATGCCAGGAACAGCGCGTACGCACCGGCCACCAAAAGCAAATACTGCAGCAGTTGCGGATGCGGCGTGAGCACCGCGAGTGTGATGGATATTGCTAACGCACCCCATGCCCACGGTCGTCCGTCCCGCATGCCGCGATGCACAAAAAACAAGACAAGCGGTAACAGTGTCGCGACAAAAATTTTGCCGTCATGCCCTGGCGAAACGAGACCCGCCACATTGCCGCCCATCATGTACGCAAGGCCACCAATCACGGCGCCAACATATCCAATCCCCAGCGCGCGATACATGAACAGCCACGTAAAGCAGCCGGACAGGAAGACGTGCAGGATCATTCCCCACGTCATTGCGGCGCCGGTTTGCATCACCAAGCGCAATAAAAATGTCGGATAGAAAATGTCACCGTGCATCGCCGCGACGTACGGCAGTCCGCCAAACAGATAGGGATTCCACAACGGAAACATCCCCGTCTGCCGCAACGTCTGCGCGGCAAAATCACGAAACGCATACCCCGCGATGTACTGATCACTGTTCGCGCTCAACAGCGTTTGCCCGGATAATGCCGGATGCGCGAGCACGAGCGTGCCCACGGCGAAGACGAACAGGGCAAGCAGCGTCGCCACAAGGCGTGACTGCGGTTCGAGCGCGTTGGTGGCGTGGCGGGTGTCGGTTACGATAGCCATACGTGGGTGCGGGGAAATTGGGTAAGCGGCAAGATAGTTTTAGGGAATAGGGAATAGGGATTAGGGATTAGGGACAACCGAAGTTTTTCACCTTGGGTCGAGTGATGATGCGAGACATCTCCAACGTTGCTGCCGTTTTGCTCGCTGCTGGTGGGTCGGCGCGACTCGGTGTGCCGAAGCAACTCCTGACGCATGACGACGGGGTGCCGCTCGTTGCGCGCGTGGTGTCACACCTGTTGGCGGCGGGATGTAGCCCGGTGATCGTGGTGACGGGCGGGAGTGCGGAGGGGGTGGCTGATGCGCTGGTTGGTTTGGAGGTGACCTTGGTGCACAATGCGGCTTGGGCGACGGGGATGGGAACGTCGATCGCGCGAGGCGTCGGTGCCCTGAGCGTGGTGCCGAATTACGACCGTATTCGCGGAGTATTGATCGCGGCGTGCGACATGCCGGAGATTGATGCGGCGCATTTAAGGGCGCTCCTTGATTTATCTGATTGCGGGCTGATTCGAACTGGTTCAGCCTACATGACTCGTTCATCTGTCGATGATGGCGCGATACTGATTGGAATTCCAGCGGTTTTCGCGAAACAGGATTGGCCGGCGCTCGCACGCCTTACGGGCGATCGAGGAGCACGGGCGCTCTTGGCCGAAGTAGGAACGCTGTCAGTTCCGTCCGACCAGTGTACCTTCGACCTCGATACTCCAGACGACGTTGCCGCATGGCGCGCCAAATCAATCGCGTAACCGGCCTCGACCCACACCAACTCCGCAAATGTCCAACCTCCTGCAAGTCGCACTCGGCGATCTCGACCACGAGATGGCGGGCACGCGCACGATGCTCGCGCGTCTCCCCGAAGCGCATCTCGATTTTACACCGCACGCGAAATCGTGGCCGCTGTACCGTCTCGCGGCGCATTTGACGGACATGCCCATGTGGGGCGCGGTCACGATCAACACATCGGAGTTGGACTTTGCCAACGCCCCGCCAAACCCACCCGTTGGTCGGACGGCGGCGGCGATGGTGCAGCAGTTTGACGAACGCTTGGCTGATTTTCGGAAAGCGATGGCATCAGCGACGGACGAAGCGCTCTTGGAGACGTGGACGTTGCGCAGTGGTGACCACGTCATCTTGTCGATGCCCCGGATTGCCGTGTTGCGCAGTATGGTGATAAGTCACATGGTGCATCATCGCGCACAGCTGACGATGTATTATCGATTGGTCGGCGTCTCTGTGCCCGGGCACTACGGACCAAGCGCCGACGAGACGTGATGGTGATAGTGATGGGATAAACGTAGTCCGCCCGGCTAATCAGCATCGATTAACCGGGCGTTGTGCAAGCTTGCGGCGCAGCAATGTCGAAACTGCTGTCCCCTCCTCAACCGCTCAACTCACACGACCACTTCGTTTATTGACCGTCGGGCGGACGCATCGGCGGTGCTTGCCGATTGCGCGGACCCATTGGCTGACCGGGGCGGCCCATCTGCTGGCCAGACCGCATCTGACGGTGATTCATTCCAGCGCCACCGCGCCCACCGCCGTTGTGCATGCCGCGCTTGCCCATGCGGTCGCGCATCATGCCACGCATGTTATCGAACTTTGCTTTCTGCGTCGGAGTGAGAATGGCGCGCATATCCTGACGCGATTTCAAGCGCGCAATCGCGCCGTCGTTGCGTACGCGGCTCATCTTGTCGAGCGCGGCGCGGGCGGCCGCGAGATCGCCATCGCCCTTCGTTGCGTCCATCATGTCCGCCTGTGCGCGCAGCAGCTCCGACCGGTTGTTGATCGGTGTTGCGGCAGACGCCAGTGCTTCCAACTTCTTCACCTGTTCGTCGGTGAGCTCAAGCTGACGGCGGGCGCGCAGCAGATGCGAAGCGGCACCACCGCCGCGCGGAACGTCCATGCCATTGACGCCGGCCATGCGTGGCATGCCGGCCATTCCACGGGGACCGCGCATGCTGTCATCGGGCGCACGGCGCGGCATACCCTGGCGTGACGCGGGCGGCGCACCAGCCATTGGCGGCCGGGTTGGCGCACTCTGTGCAAGTGTCACGGACACTAAAAATGCGCTCGCAAGCAGCGCAATAGCAGGCGTGAGAAACTTTTTCATGGATGCATCCTCTTTTATGGGACACTGCATCGTGCGAACACCAGACTGACACCTACATAGACGAGCCACCCTACCTGGCGTTAAGCGGTGATGTTTCCTGGTAAAACAGGTCCGAAACGTCTTCGTCCCTCGTGCGTACGACACGTCCCGAACTCGGTGGTTTCCGTGCGTCGGGACATCGGTTTTTCAGTTCCAACGCGTTGGCGGTGCACTGCGTCACGAGGTAGACGGCGGCTGTGCCGCGATGCACTGTCGTCTCCCGCCCCTCGCTCACCGCGCGGTTTTGTTCGGTGACCGGTTTTGTTTCGTACGTCGTGCTCAGGACGCCGTGGGATCCGCAATCGACGCCCTCGTTTCATTTTTCTTCAAGTATCCACTTCGCGTATTTGCGCGAAGTGATTTGGTCATTGCTCCTGTCGTGCCGGTCGTCGCGCTGATATTTGCGGCCATCCTCGCCGTGCTCCTCGTGTCACTCGCGTACGCACGCGTCCGCACGCTGAGTCTTGCTGATCGCCTCGTCTTGGGCACATTCCGCGCGCTGGCCGTGCTGTTGGTGATCGGCTGTCTCTTGCGCCCCGGGCTCGTCATCGCGTCTGCGGTTCCGCAGCGCAACGTTCTCGCGATCGTGATCGATGATTCGCGCAGCATGCGCATTCGCGACGTGGCCGACACCACGCGGCTTCGTGCCGTGCAACGCATGTTTGCCGACACCAGCGCGCTTTCGCGCACGCTGGGCGAGAAGTTTGCCCTGCGCAAATTTCGTTTTGCCGCAGGTGCGGCGCCGCTGGCTGATGTTGCATCACTGACCGCATCTGGTACACGATCTGATTTGGCGAAATCGTTGAATGACGTGCGAGACGAACTTGCCGGCATGCCACTCGCCGGCGTTGTGCTCGTGTCCGACGGCGCCGACAATAGCACCACGTCCTACGACGATGCACTGCTTGCGTTACGGGCGCGTCGCGTGCCGGTCTACACTGTTGGTGTTGGACGTGATCACTTCGACCGTGATCTCTCCATTGAGCACGTGAGTGCACCGCGCCGCACGCTCAGTGGTGCGACAATGGTGGTGGAAGCAGACGTGCGCGTGCGCGGCATCGGCAAGGAAATGGCGACCATTACGGCCGAAGCAGATGGACGGGTCGTTGCAACAGAAACAGTTCGCACGCCAGCGCAAGGCGACATGGTGCATGTGCGCTTGCGTGTTCCGCCGCTCGCACCGGGCACGTACCGGTTGGGTGTGCGCGCACGCGCGCTGCCTGATGAACTCGTCGTCGAGAACAACGAATGGCAAGGGACGCTTGATGTGCGCGCCGGGCCAGATCGCGTGCTGTATATCGAAGGGGAGCCACGTCCGGAGTTTGCATTTCTACGACGCGCAGTTGCGGCCGACAGCGGTGTGCAGGTTGTGGGCTTGCTACGCAGCGCCGAACACAAGTTTCTCCGACTCGGCGTGCGCGACAGCCTTGATCTCGTGGGCGGGTTTCCTACAACGCGTGAAGAGCTGTATCGCTACCGCGCGATCATTCTGGGAAGCGTCGAAGCGTCATTTTTTAGCGGCGATCAGCTGCGCATGCTCGCGGATTTTGTGAGTAAGCGCGGTGGCGGCTTGCTTGCGCTTGGTGGACGGGCCGCGCTGTCCGAAGGCGGTTTCGCGGATACGCCCCTGGCCGACGTACTGCCCGTGACGCTCACGCGCGGCACCATCAATGAAGACGGTGCGGCGGTCTCGCTGAAAGTGAAACCAACACGCGCCGGCGAGGCACTCGCGGTGCTGCAATTGCGCGATTCACCTGCCGCCTCTGTTGCGCGATGGGATTCGTTGCCACCACTGACGAGCGTGAATCGTATTGGCGGACTGCGGGCGGGCGCGACGGTACTACTGAACGGGAGTGTCGACGGCGGCAAAGCCGACGTTCCCGTCCTCGCATGGCAGCGATATGGACGTGGTATGAGCGCGGTGCTCGCCGTGCAGGATTCTTGGTTGTGGCGGATGCATGCCTCCATCGCGATTGAAGACAACACGCATCAAACGTTCTGGCGGCAACTTGTGCGCTGGCTGGTTGATGATGCACCTGACCCCGTCGAGATCCTCGCATCACCGGCGCGTGTCGCGCCGAGTGAAGTGGTTTCACTGCGCGCACACATCGCCGACGCACGGTACACCGACATCAACGATGCCATTGTCACCGCAACCGCAACCTCTCCGGCGGGCACCATGAGCACCGTACCGCTCGAATGGTCATTGCGGGAAGATGGTTCGTACACGGGCAGCTTCGTCGCGACAGATGCTGGCCGTTACGCTATTCACGTCACGGCAAAGCGTGGGCGCGATTCATTGCCCGACGCACGCACCACACTTCTAGTTGACGACCTGGGTGCCGACGTCTCGCAGGCAGAGCTGCGCACGCCACTACTCCAACGCATCGCGAAGGAAACTGGTGGTCGATACTATCCGTTAGCCGATGCCAGGCAGATTACTGCGGATGCGATTTACACCGAGAGCGGTGTTACCGTGCGTGAAGCGAAAGATTTGTGGGATATGCCCGCCGTCTTCCTGCTGATGGCCCTACTTTTAGGCGCCGAGTGGGGCTATCGGCGTTGGCGGGGGCTCGCGTGAACAGTCGTCTGCACGGCATCGCGTTATGCGTCATCATCGCCGTGTTCGCACACGATGCACACGCACAGCGTACACACGTGCTGGTCGTGAGTGGATTGTCCGGCGAACCGTCGTTCAAACGCACGTTTGACCTCGCGACGACGACGATTCGCGAAGCCGCACACACGAAATGGGGCGTTGCAGATTCAAGCCTCATTGTGCTTACAGAAGACTCTGTCGTCTCTGCGGTTTCAAACGGCAGATCCACGCGCGCGAATGTCGCGGCATCATTTCTTGCATTGAGTCACCGCGTGCAGCCGGGCGATGTACTGCTCGTCGTACTGATCGGACACGGCAGTGGTGACGGTGCGGGCTCCAAAGTGAATTTACCCGGACCGGATCCCACCGCGTCTGACTTTGCCGCGTGGTTGTCCGGTTTTTCGCGACAGACGGTCGTTTTTGTAAATGCGGCCAGCGGAAGCGGCGATTT
>JAYTTR010000280.1:0-6969 GCA_043744935.1 Gemmatimonadaceae bacterium | reverse complement strand
GGGACCAAGCGTGGTGTCAAACACGGTGAATGGCTCGATGCGTGCACCTGCTTCAACCCATACCGGATGTTCGCCGAGGACAACGGGTCCACGAGGGTCAACGCCGTTGTCCTCCAACAGAGTACACGCGAGGGACGATGCAAGCGCCGGTATGTCCTGGAGCAACAGCGGCTGCAGCTGTCGAATAATATCCCACACGTTATTCAACCATACGCCATCAATCGAACGTACGGACGTGGGTGTGCCGAGCGATTCCAACGTTACGTCCGCGCCAGCCAGGGTTGCGCTATCACGAGCAACGGGCAATCGCACAGCGGCGAGTTGACCATTGATTGTCCAGCCGTCGACATGCGCGTCGGCGTGCGCTTCCTCACGAGCGCGCTCAGCGGTGGCGAGCAACGGCACCGCGCGCGCGTTCGCGATCACTGTCCCTGCGGGAAGTATTCCATGGGCTGCAGGCGGTGCATCGAATTCGACAAATGACGCCAGATGCGGAGCACTCACAAACGCGGTTACTGGTACGCTCAGTTGGTGTGCCCATCGCTCACGAATCAGCAACGCGCCCGCACGCATTTCACCAAGCGGACGTGTCGTGGCGAACGGTTCAAAGTCGCGCGCGCACAGGTCGTCGAAGAGAACGATCACGGCTCACGCAAATCCGAAGGCAGCGAATCAAGCAGCGTCTTGAGCTCGGCTGCCTTGTCGCGCGTGGTTACCAGCACCAACCCGTCGCGCGCGACAACGACAAGATCGTGCACGCCATACAACACCACCGCGTTATCCTCGGCGTGGACCACGTTGCCGGTCGCGTCCAATACGTGCGTGTGTCCACGCAGTGCATTCTCGTGTGCGTCAAGTACACGTACGCGATGCAAAGCCGCCCACGTTCCGACATCATCCCAGCCGAAGTCACCGGACATCACCAACACTCGCGACGACCGCTCAAGCACGCCGACGTCAATCGCAATGGAGTGGACGGCGGCGAAAAAGCTCTGCATGTCGCCGTTTGCCGAGTCGAGCGCCGGTTGCACCTCTGGCGTGTGGGCACGAATCTCGTCGAGCAGATCGCCCACGCACCACGCGAAGATGCCAGAATTCCAGAGAAACCCCTCGGCGACCATTGCAATCGCGCGGTCACGGTTTGGCTTCTCGACAAAGCGAGCAACACGATTCACGGAGGGATGCACGGGCGCGCCGAGTTGGATATACCCGAATCCAGGATCGGGTCGTGACGGCACAATACCAACGGTGACGAGCGAGCGCTCGCGGAGCGCGAGTTCGGCCGCAGCAAGCAGCGTGCGTTGGTAACTGGCAACATCGCGAATCGCCCAATCGGCATGTACGCACACCATGACGGCATCCGGTCCGGAACGTGACGCAATGATCGTGGCGGCCCACGCGAGCGCAGCGCACGTACCGGCGGGACGCGGTTCGGCGATCACGTTTTCTGGAAGCAGCGTCGCGTCCATCGCCAGGACCGCATCTCGCAGCGACGCGTTGGTAAGAATCAATGTGTGCTCGGGCGTTGCCAGCGACGCCATTCGATCCAGGGTGTCGCGAAGCATCGGTGCGTCGCTGATGAGCGGCAACAACTGCTTCGGTCGCTCCGGTGTCGACAGCGGCCAAAAACGCGAACCAACACCGCCAGCGAGTACAACGTTCCAAAGTATCATACGAGAGCCAAGAGGACAGGACGGTGGTGGGCACGAATGATCGCCGCGCAACGATCGCGCGCGACTGTGCCTACGCGCTCCTCGCTGCTCCTCAGACGATTGCCGCAATCTGCGCGCGATGTCGGCGCAGATCGTAGAGCAGCGCGGCCAGATTCGCGCCCTCGCGCAGCAGCACGAGCAGGATCGCCTCTGGTGAAACCGACGTGACGATCGCCGTTCCGGCACCGTACTCAAGCACCATGAGCGTGAACGATCCGCGTCCAGCTGCGGAACCCATGTCGATCGCCGCCGCCACCATCGGCGGCACGTGCGCCGCTAGCCCGTCAGGGTCGAGGGCACCATCGGCGGCGCCGTCGATGAGCAGGCCATCACGGCCCAGCACAATCACCGCATCGACGCCGTCGCGGCGTCGTAACGCTCCTACAAGGTCGCGAATAGTAGCCATTTTGGAACGGTGTGCTTCGCGTGGGGTGAAGTCAAGCGACTGAACCGCTTGCCCGGACACGAGTTGGGCGGTAACCTCCGAGTTCGCTTCTGCCATGGGGACTACACTGTTGCTTTGCTCTTTCAGCGCGCGCACGTTTCTGCGACGCGCTCTGTCGTTTTCGGCGGTCAGCGTCGCGCTATTCGCGCAAGCGGCCTGCGGCGGTACGTCGTCTTTATTGTCGCCCGCGTCTATCGAAAACGTAACACGTACTTTTAGTGTGTACGCGCTTACCGGCACGTCCAACGCTTTACCTGCCGCGTACAAATTCACCACCGAGTCGCTCGAACGTCCTCAGGTATTGAGCTCCGGTGCAATCAACTTTGACGTGGCGTTCGACATTACGACCGACGGCCGCGTGCGAGTCCTGCCGGCCAAGTTTGTAGTGCCGTTGCCTCCCGCAGGCGCACCAGTCATTGGTCTCCAAAAAATGAACGTCACCTTTGACGTACTCGCTCGGGCGCCGAGCACTGGATTCCAAACGGACAGCGCAGTCACTGTTGGTCTTGGTGAGACGTACACGATTCAGCTGGCAAATTCCGGATGCACTTTTAGACAGCCGTTTTACGCGAAAATTACGGTCGACAGTATTGTCATGTCGCAGCGACGCGTCGTATTGCGTTCGCTGGTCAACCGCAATTGTGGGTTCTTCGCGCTCACCGACGGATTGCCGACCTCTTAATTTTTTATGCACGACATTCGCCTACTGCGCGAGAATCTGGATCGACTGCGCGACGGTATGCGTCGTCGCCACAAGCTTGGTGACCTCGGTCCGCTGTTGGATCAAGCCGAAGAACTCGAGCGCGATCGTCGTTCGGCGATCACAGAACTTGAGGCACAACAAGCGCAGCGGAATCGGCTCGCGCAGGAAGTTGGCCTGCGTCGGAAAGCGGGCGACGATGCGACCGAACTAATCGCGGCGGGGCGAGCCGTTGGCGATGTCATTGCCGCGCTCGAGCAACGCAGATCGTCCGCCGAAGAAGCCGTGCAGGCGCTGATGTACGAATTGCCAAATCTCACGCTTGATGAAGTACCCGAGGGAGGCGAAGATGCGAATCGCATCATGCGCACGTGGGGTGCACCGCGACCGGACGGCTCGCTCATCAAACCGCACTGGGAAATCGGTGAGCGGTTGGGCATGCTCGACTTGACACGCGGCGCGAAAATAAGCGGTTCAGGATTCATTGTGTATCGCGGCATGGGTGCGCGGCTCGTGCGCGGCCTCATGAACATGATGCTCGATGTTCACACGCTGGAACATGGGTACGAAGAGTGCGTCGTGCCGCTCGTGGTGAATCGGGCGTCGATGACGGGCACCGGGCAGCTTCCGAAATTTCTGGACGACATGTATCGAATCGGCGACGAAGATCTGTTCCTTATCCCCACGTCCGAAGTGCCCGTCACCAATCTCTATCGTGATGAGATTCTTGACGCGACCGAACTTCCTAAAAACTTCTGCGCGTTCACGGCATGTTTTCGGCGCGAAGCAGGTGCCGCTGGCAAAGACACGCGCGGATTGCTGCGGGTACACGAGTTCGACAAAGTGGAACTCGTGAAGTACACCACGCCCGAAACGTCGCTCACCGAACTTGAATTGCTCACGTCGCACGCCGAAGTGATTCTGCAACGACTCGAGCTGCCGTACCGCGTGCTTTTGCTGGCAGCAGGCGATACGGGATTCGCGAGCGCGAAGACGTACGATCTTGAGGTCTTCGCGCCGGGTGTCGGCAAGTGGTTGGAAGTGTCGAGCTGTAGCGTCATGACCGACTTCCAAGCGCGTCGCGCCAACATCCGGTATCGTCCGGCTGCAGGCGAGAAACCACGCTTTGTGCATACGCTCAACGGTTCAGCGCTCGCGTTCTCGCGCATCATTGCCAGTTTGCTCGAGCACGGACAACAGCCGGACGGGTCTGTGCACGTGCCCGACGCATTGCAGTCGTACATTGGTCGTAGCACGCTGTCGTGAACGCGTGCACGCAGTGAAAGAGCGCGTCGTGATCGGCGCGTAGGCGAGGCTCTGCATGCGCCGCCGCCGTTGGCCCGTAGTGGTGATGGTACTCGGCGTGCTTGCACTCTTGGCGTGGTATGTGGGGTACACGCAGCATGTGGTCGCACAGCTCCGCGTGGCGGCTGCGTCGCAGGGGCGGATGTATTCGCGCATCTACTTGGCGCTCAACGACACAAGCGCCGCCGGGCAAGATCCCACCACCGTCCTGTTGGAGCTCGCGGGACAAGTTCGCGAGTCGGGCCTTCCCCTCGTGCTGACCGATTCACACGGGGGCGTTTCTGGTGCGGCAAATCTCCCGTTCGACGAGCCACTGGATGGCGCGCGCACCAGGGCCTACGTGCAGCAACTCGATCGCGTGAACGCACCGATTGTCGAACCGGGCGTTGGCGGCGTCCATTACGGCGATAGCCCGATTATTACCGGTTTACGAGTTATACCGCTCCTGCAGGCAATAGCGATTGGACTGTTACTGGCCTTCGCCCTTTACGCGCTTGTAGAACGTGGCCGCGCCGAGCGTGAAAAGGTCTGGGCCGGCATGGCGCGCGAAGCGGCGCATCAACTCGGTACGCCCTTGTCTGCCATGGCCGGGTGGATTGAATTACTGCGCGACGAAACCGAGACGCCCAACGCCAAACGTGCAGTAGTCGCGATGGAGCAGGACATTCAACGACTGGATCGCGTCTCGCATCGCTTCGAGCGCATTGGACGGCCGCCACGCCGCGAGAGTGTGGAGTGCAATGCGCTGGTTGATCGTCTCGCCTCATACTTTGCCGCACGCGCGCCAACGCTGGCCCGCCGGGTCGTCATCACGTCTGAGCATCCAGCCACGTCGCTCGTGGCGGTGGGCGATGGGGTGCTGCTGGAATGGGTCCTTGAAGTACTCATCAAGAACGCGATCGACGCCTTGGCCGGTCGTGACGGTCACGTCCTGGTGTCGGCCCAACCCATGCCGGAGGGCGGTGTGAACATCCGTGTCGCCGATGACGGCCCGGGTGTCCCTCGACCATTGCGCAAACGCATTTTTGATGCGGGCTTCACCACGAAAGATCGCGGTTGGGGCATCGGTCTCGCGCTCGCGCGTCGCATCGTTGAAGAAAATCACAGTGGAAAATTGACACTCGCGGAGACAAGTCGCGGCGCCGCTTTCGACGTTATCTTGCCTGGATGACAACGACGGGTTTTACTGGATCGCTTTTCGACGCTGTACCGAAACCGACACTGAATCTGGACGCCGCTCAACGTGGCCTCAATGTCGCGCAACGCGAGGCGGTGGCCCACGATGACGGACCGATGCTCGTGATTGCCGGTGCGGGGTCAGGCAAAACGCGGGTGCTGACAACACGCATCGCGCGACTCATTGGCACGCGGGACGTAGCGCCGCACGAAATACTCGCCGTCACCTTTACAAACAAAGCGGCGGGCGAAATGCGCGATCGCATTTCGCGACTGCTCGGACATGAACCGAAGGGTATGTGGTGCGGAACATTTCACGCGCTCGGCGCGCGACTGCTTCGAGGCGTCGCGCCGTTGGTGGGTCGCGAAGCGAATTTTACTATCTACGACGAAGATGATACGCTCGCAGCATTGAAGCGCGTCATGGAGCGCCGCGCGGTCAGTCCGACGCAGTTTGCGCCAAAAGCAATTCTGGGCGCCATCAGCGACGCAAAAAATGCGCTGATTTCGTCGAGTGACTATGCCGCCAACGCATTCGATGTATTTTCGAAAACCGTCGCCGGCGTGTACGCGGACCTCGAAAGCGCGCTCGAACGCGCGAACGCGGTCACATTCGATGATCTACTCGTGCTGCCTGTGCGCGCGTTACAACGCGATGAAGCATTGCGAATGCACTATCAGCGACGATTTCGTTACGTGCTGGTTGACGAATATCAAGATACGAATGCGGCGCAATACCAATTTGTCGCGCTGATGGGTGGTGGTCGAGGGAACGTGATGGTCGTTGGTGACGACGATCAATCCATCTATGGTTGGCGTGGCGCGGACATTCGCAATATCCTCGACTTTGAACGCGATTTTCCCGGAGCACGCGTCGTGCGGCTGGAAGACAATTATCGCTCGACGCCAAACATTCTGGCGCTGGCGAATGCGGTGATCGCCGAGAACACCGAGCGGCGCGGCAAGACGCTGCGCGCCACGCGACCTGCGGGGGAGACGGTCACGCTTGTCGAGACGCTCGATGAGCGCGACGAGGCCGACTTCATTGCTGACACGATCACCGCGCGCATGTCGCGTTCCGATCTTGCACGGCGCGACTGCGCAGTGCTCTACCGCACCAATGCACAAAGCCGTGCGCTCGAAGACGCGTTCCGCCGCCGCAATATCCCGTATCGTCTTATCGGCGCCGTGCGCTTCTACGATCGTCGCGAGATCCGCGACATCATGGCGTACCTCAAGCTGGTCGCAAATCCCGCTGACGACGAGGCGTTCCGTCGTGCCGTGAACGTGCCCAAGCGCGGCCTCGGCGAGGCCACAATTACGCTTTTGGTTGAGCGCGCGCAGCGCGAAGGCGTACCGCTGCTTACGATCGCGTCGCGCGCCGACATCGTGGCCGAGCTGCGCCCCGCCGCGCGTACAGCCCTCACCGATTTCGTGTCGCTCGTGCAGCGGTTGCGCACCGCGGCCCTCGACTCGGCCGTCGATGAGCTGCTGCGTGACCTCGCGGCCTCGATCAAGTATGCCGACTACCTGCGTGCCGAAGGGCCCGAAGGGCAGGAGCGCATTGAGAACGTGCGGGAACTCATCGCCGGTGCGGCGGAAGTTGTGGCCGACGAAGGCGGCGAAGTCGG
>JAYTTR010000279.1:0-6984 GCA_043744935.1 Gemmatimonadaceae bacterium | reverse complement strand
GCCTCCTGAGTGTTGACGTGATCGGCATTCAAGGCGCTGTCATACAGATGGTAAGTCACGGGCTCGTCGCGGCAGGACTCTTTCTGCTCGTGGGCATGATTTACGAGCGCTGCCACACGCGGGAGCTCAGTGCGTACGGTGGCTTGGCAAAATTGCTTCCTGTCTACTCGGTGTTCTTCATGTTGTTCACGCTCGCCTCGGTCGGGCTGCCAACCACCAGTGGATTTACCGGAGAATTTCTCGTCTTGCTCGGCGCATTTCGCGCCGCGTGGACATTGCATGTCGGCGGGGCTTCCTATCCGTTGATACTCGCGTCAAGTGCCGTTGCAGGCGTCGTGCTTGGCGCACTCTATATGCTCCGCTTTGCCTTGGGCTTCTTGTTCGGCGCCGCACGTGCGCCACATCAACCACTCAGTGATCTCGACACGCGCGAACGCACCATACTCGGCATCATTGTCATCGCGGTGTTTGCGCTCGGGCTTTTCCCCGAGAGCGCGCTACGGAATACAGAATCGTCTGCAAAGGCATATCAACAGCTGGTAACGACATCGCGCTTGCCAGTAAACGCGACATCGTCGAGTGTGCCATGAATAATCAGTTGACGTTTATGGCGATGCTTCCAGAGCATCTGCTGCTCGTTGGCATTGTGCTTATGCTTGGCGTGGAGATTGTTGGCACCTGGTCGCGCGCTGCGCTGTTACTGGCCGTTGCCGCGGTTGGAGCCGCGGCCGGAAGTGCGCTGTGGCTGTACGCCAACGGGTTTAGTGGCGCGCCGTTTATTGGACAATTTTCCGTCGCACCTTCAACATTGCTTGCGAAGGCCGTTGTGCTGATGCTCGCGATACCCGTGTTGCTCATGTCGCGCGACGACTTTCACGGTGGCGAATTCCCGGCGCTCCTGTTGTCGTCATTGTACGGCGTGTGCCTGCTCATTTCGGCCGACAGCTACCTGATCATGTTCCTCGGTCTCGAGCTGATGTCGCTGCCCGTGTATGCGCTCATTCTCCTTGCATATCGCCGGCCCGAAAGTGCGGAAGCTGCGCTCAAGTACCTCGTGCTCGGCGGCACGGCGACGGCCATGTTTCTGATGGGTGTGTCACTGTTGTACGGGGCCAGTGGTTCACTCGCGATATCGACGTTTGCAACAGCGCTCGGAGCGACGGATCTCATGTCTCGAGCGGCCGTGGTGTTGGTGCTCCTGGCGTTCTTTCTCAAGGCGGCGATTGTACCGTTTCACGCGTGGGCGCCCGATGCCTATGAGGGCGCGAGTGTTACCGTCACCGCGTACATGGCCACGATCGTGAAGGCCGGTGTGCTCTTGGCCATTGTGCGCCTGTTCGCAACCGCGCCGGTCGTATCGCCAGTTTCGGAACTGCTGGCGATCTTCCCACTCGTTTCAATTGTGTGGGGGAATTTGGCAGCCATGCGACAGCGGTCGTTCCGTCGCATGATTGCCTACTCATCCATCGCGCATGCGGGATATCTGTTTTACGCATTACTCGGCGATGGCGCCGGACGTTTGCAAGCGGTCACGTTTTATGTGCTTGCGTATGGCGTTTTGAATGTGTTGGCGTTTGCGGCATTACCTGCGGCCGGCGATGACGAAGCGCGTGATCAGCTGGAGCACTTGAAGGGGCTGTATCATCGCAACCCATTCGCAGCAATTGTTATCGGCATTGCGATGCTTTCGCTGGCCGGCATTCCACCATTTCCGGGGTTCGTTGCAAAGTTCTTGATTTTCAAGAACGTCCTCGCCGCGGGTTACACGATGTACGCGGTGCTGGGACTCATTGGTAGTTATGTCGGTATCTATTTCTATCTTCGCGTAATTCAAATCATGTTCATGACTGCCAAGCCGTCAACGGTGCACGCGGAAGCGACGACAATCATTGGCCGTTCAGCGACACCGACGTTCGCGCATGGCGCCAGTTTGTTGTGTTTGGCGGCAACACTGCTGTTATCGATTCTTCCGGGCTGGGTACTGGAGCGGTTCTAGGCGGTATTCCGCATTCCGCATCACGTACCCGCGCGCTTCGATTCCGGCGCGTAGAGATCGAGGAGTTGCTCGCGCGTTGCATTTAGCCGTTCCGATACCACGCCCAATAAACGCATCGTGAAGGCGAGTCCAAACGCCGCGTCGTCCTTGAATGCTTCGAGCAGTTCAACGCCGTCAAATACCAACACATCCACGCGATCAAGTGCGCGGGCCTGCAGCACTTTGCCTTTCCCGGCCAGCATGGCCGACCAACCAAATTCGTCGCCGGCGTACAAAGACTGAATACGCAATCTGCTGCCGCGAGTGGTGATCTCGAGCGCCACCATCCCGTGCACGAGCAAGTAGAACTCGCGACTATGATCACCTTCTGGAAAAATGATGCAGCCGGTGTCGAAACACATTTCACGCGCCATCAGCGTGAGCTTCTCGATGTGATGTGGCTCGAGACCGGCAACGAATGGGTGCGCCTCCACGACATGATGGAGCGCGTCCGGCGTGGTCACCGGTACCGCTCCATCAACGACTGCAGTGCTCCGTTACCCGGGCACAACTGTTCGTACGGTATGTCCACGAGCGGAGTACTCACCGTTCTGGCTACCGCATGCATGTCCTTGCCGCTTTCGTCGATGAACAACAATCCCGTCGCCACTTCATGACGAAGTTGGCATGCCCGCACATGCGCGTACGCATCTTCGCGATTGGTCGCGTCATAGCTATCGTGAGTTTTGCGAAAGCGCACGGTGCTGCCGTCGTGCATCGTGACAACGGAGATTGCCGCATCGGTAACCGGCGCGATAATCTCGCGACGCAGCGGTACGAAATCTGCCGCTGAAATTTCAACCTCGTGCTCGCGCGTAAACTTGTAACTCTTGGTTGAGCCTTCATGATCGTTGAAGGTCACGCACGGCGAAATGACATCGATGAGTGCAAGTCCGTTGTGTGAAAGACCAGCTTTCAAAATGGGCACCAATTGTGCTTTATCTCCCGAGAAGCTTCGCGCGACAAATGTTGCGCCAAGTGTGAGCGCGAGCAGCACCGGATCGATGGGTGGTTGGACGTTCATTTCACCCTTTTTCGAGGTGGAGCCAATATCGGCTGATGCAGAGAACTGTCCTTTCGTCAGCCCATACACGCCGTTGTTGTCGATCACATAGAGCATGCGCACATTACGCCGTATCGCATGCGAGAGCTGACCGAGTCCGATAGAGAGCGAGTCGCCGTCTCCGGAAATCCCGATGTAGGTCAGATCACGATTCGCCGCATTCGCTCCTGATGTGACCGACGGCATGCGACCGTGCACACTATTGAAGCCGTGCGACTGTTTCATGAAATACGCGGTCGTTTTCGACGAGCAACCGATGCCACTCATCTTGGCCGCGCGATGTGGAGGCAGGGCCAGCTCCCAGAACGATTGCACCAGTGCCGCCGTGACCGAATCGTGGCCGCAACCTGCGCACAGCGTGGACATTGCACCTTCGTAATCGCGCATGGTATAACCCAGTGCGTTCTTGTGCAGTCCGGGGTGCCGAATGGGTGGTTTTGCAATCGAGGTCATGCGTGCACCTGCGTAAGGTGTTGAGCGACTGCAGTAACGACGACGTTGGCCGTGAGTGGCATACCGCCGTAGTCAAGTACTGGTGTCATGGCATCGCGCGGAACGCCCGTTTCAATGGCGAGCATGGCACGCAACTGCGCGTCGCGATTTTGCTCGACAATAAAGACGGTGTGATGGGTATCGAGAAATTCCTTGACCGAGGCGCTGAACGGGAACGACTTGATGCGCATGTAATCGGCCACGATCCCCTGCTCGCGCAGGCGATCGATGGCTTCGAGGACGGCCGAATGACATCCACCAATGGAAACGATACCGACATCGGCACCCGCTTGCAGATGAAATTCTGGCGCGGGAACAACCGTGGCGGCTGTAGCAAACTTTCGCGCTAAGCGATCAACCACTTCCTGGTATGCATCGGAGTCTTCCGTGTACGCACCATGTTTGTCGTGCCCGGAGCCACGCACGAAATACGCCCCGTTGGGATGCACGCCCGGTAACGTGCGCGCCGCAATGCCATCACCATCCACATCGAGATAGCGCGAGAATTTTTTCACGCCGGCCAGTTCTTCGGCGTTCAGGACTTTGCCGCGGTCAGGACGATAGCTGTCATCCCACGTCAGCCGTTTGCACATCCAGTCGTTCATGCCGATATCGAGATCACTCGCCACAAACACCGGTGTTTGAAACCGCTCGGCCAAGTCAAATGCGGTTACGCTCAGATAGAAGCATTCTTCCGGGCTGCACGGGAACAGAATGATGTGCTTCGTGTCGCCATGTGATGCATACGCGAGTGACATCAAGTCACCTTGTTGCGTGCGCGTTGGCATGCCGGTTGCCGGCCCCGTGCGCTGCACGTCATAAAACACGGCGGGAATTTCCGTGTAATATGCGAGTCCGATAAACTCCTGCATCAGCGAGATGCCGGGGCCCGACGTGTTGGTGAACGATCGCGCACCAGCCCATCCCGCACCAATCGCGATGCCCGCGGCGGAAAGTTCGTCTTCCGCTTGAATGATGCAGTAGCGCGCCAATCCAGTCTCTGGTTCGACGCGGAATTTCTCGCAAAAGCCTTTGAACGCTTCCATGAGTGACGTGGAAGGCGTGATCGGATACCACGCACCAACCGTGGCGCCTGCGTACACCGCGCCAAGCGCAGCGGCCGTATTGCCATCGATGATAATGGAGCCGCTTGTCTCGTCCATTTTTTCCAGATGGAACGATAGCGGGCACTGGAAATTCGCTTTCGCGTAGTCGTAGCCCAACGTGATTGCGGTGTTATTGGCGTCGAGCAGTTTCTTTTTCTTCGAGAATTTTTCAAGCAACATCTGCCCGACGATGTCCATGTCGAAGTTCAGCAGTGCCGCCAGCGCTCCGACGTACACAATATTGCGTAGCAGCGTGCGATCCCGATCGCCTTCAAATGTTTCGACGCACATGCGGCCAAACGGAATGCCCAGGATCGTGATGCCTTCGCGCACGAGCTCTGGTTCAAGCGGCCATGACGAGTCATACAGCAGATAGCCGCCGGGACGCACGGTCGCGACATCTTTCGCGTATGTGCTCGGATTGAGCGCTACGACGAGATCGACAAATTGCGGTCGCGCTGTGTAGCCGTCTTTGTTAACACGTATTTCGTAAAATGTGGGCAATCCCTGAATGTTGGACGGAAAAATATTCTTTCCCGTAACTGGAATACCCATGCGAAAGATGGCTTGCATCAACAAACTGTTCGCACTAGCCGAACCCGTGCCGTTGACCGTGGCGATCTTGAAGGCAAAGTCGTTGATGCTACTCATACGAGCACCGGGATAGTGGTACCAGAAGGACCGAACGCGTACGGCAGGATCAACGCAAACTTCTGCATATCCCATGCGGCTGTCGGACACCGCTCAGCGCACAAGCCACAGTGCAAACAGATGTCCTCGTCTTTCACCATCACGCGTTTTGTTTGTGGCAGTGCATCGGACACGTAAATGTCCTGCGTCAGATTTTCCGCTGGTGCAGAAAGTCGCGTGCGCAATTCCGTTTCCGATTCGGCCGCAGGAGCGATCGTGAGGCAATTCACCGGACAGACGTCAACGCACGCGTCGCACTCAATGCACAGTGTCGCCGAGAAGTGCGTCTCGACGTCGCAGTTGAGACAGCGTTCTACTTCGGTTGCCGTCTGCTCCGGCGTGAAACCCAACTCAACTTCTTCACTGACACTCGCAAATCGCTTCACGAGTTCGGCATGCGTCATTTGAGCGCGCGTGGATGGATTGAAATCATTGCTGTATGCCCACGAGTGCATACCCATCTTGGTACTCGCTAAATGCATCCCCTGCGGTGGACGCTCTTCGACTGATTGTCCCTGACAGTATTGATGAATGGAAATTGCGGCCTGGTGCCCGTGTTCAACCGCCCAGATGATGTTTTGCGGGCCCCACGCTGAATCGCCACCAAAAAACACGCCGGAGCGCGAGCACTCGAACGTGGTTTTGTCGACCACGGGCATTTCCCATTCGTTGAACGTGAGGCCAATGTCGCGCTCGATCCATGGAAACGCGTTGTCCTGACCAATGGCGAGAATGACTTCATCGCATGGCATGATGATGGTTTCCACCACGGTACTGCGCTGGCGGCCGTCAGACTCACTCCACTCGACGCGCTCAAATTCCATACCCACGAGCTTGCCGTTTTCGATGACGAAGCGTTTTGGCGCGTGGTTTTCCACGATGTGAATGCCTTCTTCTTCGGCGTCTTCCAACTCCCACGGCGACGCCTTGAAGTGTGGACGCGAGCGTCGTGCAACAACCGTGGTTTCGATGCCGCCCAATCGACGTGACGTTCGACAGCAGTCCATCGCGGTGTTGCCAACACCGATGATGAGTACTTTCGCACCGATCTTTTCGATGTGTCCAAAGTGCACTGAGCCCAGCCATTCGATGCCGATATGAATCTGTGCTTTCGCGGCGTCGTCCCAACGACCAGGAATGTCGAGTTCTTTCCCTTTCGGTGCGCCGCTGCCGACGAATACAGCGTCGTAGCCTTCCGTAAGCAACGACTTCATGCTGCCTACGGGTGTGTTGTATCGCACCTCGGCACCCATGTCGATGATGCATTGGGTTTCTTCATTGAGCACATGTTCCGGCAACCGGAACGATGGAATGTTGAAGCGCATGAGACCGCCAGCGCTCGCATTCTTTTCGTAAATCACAACCTCGTAGCCCATCGGCAAGAGGTCGTTGGCCACTGTGAGAGACGCCGGACCAGCGCCGACCAACGCGATACGTTTCCCGTTGCGAACAGCGGGCGCTTTGGGCAGGTAGTCCGTGACGTCATCGCGTAAATCTGCGGCGACGCGTTTCAGTCGACAGATCGCAACGGGCTTGCCGTCAACGCGGCCGCGGCGACACGCGGGTTCGCAGGGTCGATCGCATGTTCGTCCCAGAAT
>JAYTTR010000278.1:0-1833 GCA_043744935.1 Gemmatimonadaceae bacterium | reverse complement strand
ACGGGTACATCCTGAAAGACAGCGCCGGCGAAGAGTTGCGCGCTGCGATACGCGCCGTGTTTGCTGGCGGTACGTTTTTCAGTCCTGCCGTGGTGCGTCGCTTATCTACAACCGATCCTGCGGTCACGACGCCGAGCACGTTGTTGGATGTCCTCACGCCACGTGAACGTGATGTGCTGGATGGCGTGTCGCGCGGCCTCACGAACAAGGCCATCGCGGCGGAGCTCGGGATCAGTCGTCGCACCGTTGAGGCGCACCGCGAAAGCCTGATGCGCAAATTGGAGATTCACAATGTGGCCGGACTAACGCGCTTTGCGCTGGAAGCAGGATTCGTGCGCGAGTCGTAACTACGTTACAACTTCGTTTCGGCGTCAACGATGAAATGTGGCGTGTGAGCGCGAATCTCTTGGTCCATGACACCACCGCTGATCGAACGGCTCGACGCCCATGATCGCGCGCTCTTTGTGCGCATGGCGCTCGACGGAAGGAGCGCACGTCCCCTGTTGGGCTTCTGGACGACGATCACACACCTTGGCGGTGCGCGCTGCAGCATCGGCGCGTGTGTGGCAGCGCTCGCGATCCCCACGGTCACCGTTCGCGTCGTGTGGCACGCGCTCGTCCTGCTCGGCCTCTCCCATGTGATCGTGCACATCGTGAAGCGCTTTGCGGTCCGCGAACGTCCGAGTGTCGCACTTTCATTCAAAGCCATCATCTCGGTCCCTGATCGATTTTCATTGCCGAGCGGGCATGCATGCGCCGCGATGTCAGTTGCGGTGGCCTTCGCCTGGGCGTTTCCATCGATGGCGGTACCATTGCTCATGGTGGCGTTGCTGGTCGGGTGCTCTCGGGTGATGGTGGGCGTGCACTACCCCGGAGATGTCGCGGTGGGTCAAGCCATTGCGCTGCTCTCGGCGTTTGTGTTGTTCGGGTACGTTGGGTGATCACCGCGCGCGAGTGGTCTGTGACGCGAATGCGTTGCGGTCGTCAGCCGAATGGATCCCCTCGCATTCACCATCTGGATTGCGCCCTATGTTTCTTCCACAAACGATTGCGGCAGGCCTCGACGAGACGACGTTTCGTGCGTCCGCTGTGTCTGCGCGCCTGCAACTGCTTTCGTGTCGCATGGAACGCGCGCCGGTTGCGACATCGCGCGTCACGGTCGAATGCGCGGCACCTGGTGTCGCACAGCACATTCGGTGTGTGCATCAAGGTTCCGCGTGTCCCGGCGGTGACTTGCGACTGGCAGCTCTCGCAACGATGGACGCTGTGATGCAAGCTACCGGTGGTGAGCTCAAGCTCGAATTGATTGGGGTGAAGCCGCTCCGCGCATTTGACACGAATGTTGTCGTCGTCGCGGCGCTGGCCCATCATGATGGTGTGACCACGCGAATTGTCGGTACAGCGTTGTCAGACGACGATCTGTTGTTCGGCACCGCACAGGCCACGCTGCAGGCCGTGAATCGGTTGGCCGGGCCGCTTTTGCGAAGAGCGACTGACGCATAGGTTGTTGCTTTGACCTGATCGCTTTCTCTCCCTGGTCTGTCCGCGATGCGATTCAGCGCCGCCGTAATTTCGCGGACACTAGTGGTCCTGCTGCTTACCGCCTGCCAGTCGGCCCGCGGTCCGATTGGCCGAGTGCCCACACCCGTCGCGACGAATCCGGCGGTTGTAGGCAACGCCGCAAACAACAGCCATCGATCGTCAGCTGCGAACGCGAAGAACGCTTCGTCTGCGTCGAACGTTACGACAGTCAGCGTTGTCGACGTCGCCACGGCTGTTGTCGCCATCTTTGGCGATACGGCGGCACTGCCTGCATCCCCGATGCACGTGACT
>JAYTTR010000277.1:0-7039 GCA_043744935.1 Gemmatimonadaceae bacterium | reverse complement strand
GGCGAAACAATTGTATTTCGGGCTGGCTTGACAATTTAAATGCTGCAATTACGGTGCCGATGATGATCGGAACTTAAGATGGCAATCGGCCCGGCCAGTCCGACCAGCATATATTCGTAAACTGTTGTGCTATAAACGTTTACTAATCTTTCTACATTACAGGATTGACTGTTATATTTCGGCGACGTTTCGAAAACGCCGACGATGTGTGTGTGCGCCGCATCACTCGTATGGTGCAGTGTCGACAGTATGTCTTGGACACACGCAGGTACCCGCTTTTGGAATCCAACCGCGCGCTTGAATCAATCCCAAGCGTCCGCCAAACTGTTGTTTCTCACACCAACGTTCTGTGGCCGTCTCCGCTACCCAGTCAATGCCCGCCACGACCGACGAGGTCTCCGCGGTCCGGTGGTTCATCCTGCTCGGGCTCATTACCGCCGCGATCATGGAGGTGCTCGACACGACCATCATCAACGTGTCGCTGCCGCAGATGGCCGGCAATTTGGGAGCCACCCAAGAAGAAATCGCGTGGGTGAGCACGTCCTACATCCTGTCGAACGTCATCGTCCTACCAATGACGGCCTTCTTCACCGAACGGTTTGGACGCAAAAATTATCTGACATTTTCGATCATCTTGTTCATCGTCGCGTCGTTTCTCTGTGGAACGTCGCATTCGTTGGGTGAAATTATTTTGTGGCGATTGCTGCAAGGTGCGGGCGGCGCTGCATTGCTCTCCACCGCACAAGCCACGTTGCGACAGATTTTCAGGCGCGAAGAACAAGCGATGGTGCAATCCATCTTCCTCCTCGGCGTCATCGTTGCGCCAACGCTTGGGCCGACCCTCGGCGGATGGATTACCGACAACTACACCTGGAATTGGTGCTTCTTTATCAACGTACCAATCGGTATTGCGTCGGCATATTTGGTGACCACGTTTTTGCACGATCCACCACAACATCAACGGCGTCGTGGTTCCGTCGACTGGCTGGGCATCAGCTTGTTGATTTCCGGCGTCGGCTCGTTGCAGTACGTGTTGGAAGAAGGCAATAAGCACGTCTGGTTTGCGGATGCAACGCTGGCGCGCCTCGCGCTGCTTTCCGCGACCTCGCTCGTCACGTTGGTCTGGTGGCAACTGTCACCGCGCAATACGCATCCCATCATCGATTTTCATGTATTGAAAAATCGTGACTTATCAGCATCCCTGTTCTTGTTTGTGGCGTTGGGCTTCGGTCTTTTTGGTGGTACGTTTCTCTTTCCCCTGTTTACGCAAAGCATTCTGGGTTTCACTCCCACCGAAACTGGATTGACAATGTTGCCCGGCGGACTGGCCACCGCCGCACTTGCACTGACGTGCGGAAAGTTGTTGAGCGGGACCACGCCAAAAGTCGACCCGCGCGCACTGATTTTTTTGGGCGTTGTGCTGTTTGTTGCGAGCATGTGGACGATGGGACATCTGACGTCACAGGCGGGTGAGGCCGACGCGCGGTGGGCGCTCATCATTCGTGGTGCGGCCATGGGGTTGTTGTTTGCGCCGATCAACAACGCAGCGTTCGGCAGCCTACGGCCCCAAGACGCGCAACAGGCCGCGGGATTGATCAGCCTCTCGCGTCAACTCGGCGGCTCATTTGGTATTGCGATCTTGAGTACGTATCTCACGCGCCACATCGAAATTCACCGCGCCGATCTTGTCACGAACACTGTCGTCGGATCGCAAGCCTTCGACTCGCGGTACGAAGGGCTCTACCACACGCTGATCACACATGGCGCCTCGCCACAGGCCGCGCAATCAGGGGCGTATAAAATCATCGACGGCGGATTGATGAAGCAGGCGTCGATGCTGGCGTACAACGATGCATGGTTCTTGATTTTGATTGTCTTCCTTTGCGCGTCGCCGGCCATTATGGCGCTGCACAAGCCGTCTGCGCGTGCCGGCAATCGTGCCGCCATGGACGCGCATTGACGCACGTCGCACTTTCCGGATCTTGACTCATCGTTCATAACCCGTCGTACGCGCAACTCGGCGCCATCGCAGCAATTTCTGCGTTAGGCGGTGCCGTGAATTCCATCGCCGGAGGTGGAACGTTGCTCACGTTTCCGGCGCTCCTGGGACTCGGTGTGCCAGCCATCTCGGCGAATGCAACAAGCACTGTTGCGCTGTGGCCAGGATCGCTGGCCAGTATGTGGGGATACCGCAAAGAACTCGCTGGCGCAGAGCGTTGGGCGGCGAAGCTGGCGGTGCCGAGTTTGTTTGGTGGATTGGGCGGCGCCGCGCTCTTGCTCATCACGCCCGAAGCGCGATTTCGCGCCCTTGTACCGTGGCTTGTGCTTGGCGCAACGGTGTTGTTCGCGGTGCAAGGTCCGTTGATGAAATGGTTGCGCAAGCGGCAAGCGGAAACGGAACAGGGTGTCGCCACGCGCGCCATTGAGCCGAGTGTGCCGATGCTCATCGGCCAACTCTGTGTCGGTATTTATGGTGGGTATTTTGGTGCTGGCGCTGGTATTGTGATGCTTGCGGTCTTCGGTCTGATGGGACTAACCAACATTCACCAGATGAATGGTCTCAAAAACTTCAACGGTATCTGCTTCAACGGCGTCGCGGCCATTTCCTTTGCGCTGATGGGACTCGTGAATTGGCCGATCGCGATGGTGATGGCCGCAGGCTCGATTGCGGGCGGCTATGTCATGTCCGGTCTGGCGCAGAAAGTCCCGCAAGCGTGGGTGCGCAATGCGGTCACACTGATCGGGATTGGCAGTGCGATCTGGCTGTTCGCCACACGTACCGCGTAGCAATGCAAGTCGGCGAGGCCATTCAGATACGGCGAGCTTGCAGAAAGGTTTAGTTGAGACTAATTTTTATTTATGCCTAAGCATACTGCGCGTACGTTTCTGTTCTGGCTCCTCGGTGCGACCCTGTCGGGTTGCGCGAGCGTCTATCGTCTGCCCCCGGCACCGAGCGCCGGCGCCGATGATCCACGTGCCGTGCAACCAGAGCGACCCAGCGTTGCGACGCACGCGGGTACGGTTGCGCCGGGATATGTCGAGCTCGAGACCGGGATCGAACGCGATGCGAACACTGACCATACTTCTGCCGCGCAAGTGCCATCGGTATTGAAGTTCGGCGTGACCTCGCGGGTGCAACTCACGGTGCTCTTGCCCACTACTGGTGCAACGGGCGTGGCGGCGGGCGTTGGAGACGCCAACGTGGGCGTCAAATGGCGAGTGCTTGAGCATCATCCGGTGTGGAGTGACGTCGCACTTTTACCCTCCGTGACATTTCCCACTGGAGGCGTGCGCGGCTCGGGTCAAACGGCGGCCGGCCTGTTGCTCATCAATAGCCGAACGTTGGGTCCCGTTGGTCTTGATCTCAACGTTGGCGCCACGTGGAGCACGGGCGACCGAACCACCGTATCGCGTACGTCGACGGTGTGGACCGCTGCTGCATCATTGCCGGTGCGCGGCGCGATTGGTTGGCAGCTCGAGTGCTACGGTTATCCGGGCACTGGAGGACCCGCAGGCAGCGCACCCATTGTCGCACTCTTAACTGGACCAACGTGGCTGGTGCATCGTGCGCTCTCGCTGGATGTCGGCGTGATTGCACCGATTGCGGGACCGCAACCACGCGCCATATATGTCGGACTCACCACGAACCTTGGACACCGGCTGTTCTGATCACGCGTCGCGCGTAGTTTTCCGCGATGCCGCATTTCTCGCCGGTCGTTTTTGCGATTGCATTCGCGTCGCTCGTTGTCGCGCTGACTGCACTTGCGCGTCGCTTGCCAATTCCGACGCCCATCCTGCAGGTGTTGGCCGGCGCGCTTATTGGACTCGTGCCTGGCGTGCCCATTCCACAGCTCGAGCCCGATGTTGTGTTTTTCGTCTTCCTGCCGCCGATTCTTTTTTCGGCGGCATTCTTTACATCGCTGCGTGAATTCAAGGTCAATCTTCGACCAATTGGGTTACTTGCCGTTGGACTCGTCATCGTCACCACGGCGGCGATCGCCATCGTCGCGCGCCTGCTCCTTCCCGGTCTCCCGTGGCCCGTGGCCGTCGCACTCGGCGCGATCGTTTCTCCGCCCGATGCCGTCGCTGCAGCGGCGATCGTTTCCCGATTACCCGTTCCGCGACGCGTCATTGTCATTTTGGAAGGCGAAAGTCTCGTCAACGATGCGTCGGCGCTCGTGCTCTATCGCACCGCCATTGCTGCAGCGGTCACGGGCGCGTTTAGCTGGGGTGAATCAGTCGTGCGCTTTTTTATCGACGCGGGTGTTGGTGCACTCATCGGACTGTTCGTCGGTTGGCTCATTATTCGCGCGTCGCGCTGGACCAAAGACTCGCTCGCCGAAGCGCTGCTGACGTTAGCTGGACCGTACGTGGCATGGGTGGCCGCCGAAACCATGCACGTCTCCGCCGTGCTCGCCTGCGTGGCTGGCGGATTGTATTTGCGTCAGCATATGTCGACCGCTGTATCACCAATGTCGCGCTTGCAGACGCGCGTCGTATGGGAATTGCTCACCTTCTTGCTCAACGCGATGATCTTCCTGTTGCTCGGTGTGCAGTTCAGTGCGCTGATGCAAGCCGCGTCTCCCGAAATGTTGCGCGTGGTATTAACGGTGGGCGCGATTCTCAGTGTTGTCGCGATCGTTGTCCGGTTGCTATGGGTGCCGTTCGCGACCTATCTGCCGCGCCTCATGAGCGCTGAAATTCGACGCAAGGAAATTGCTCCGACGCCGAAAGGCATGTTTCTCGTTGCGTGGACGAGCATGCGCGGTATCGTGTCGCTGGCCACGGCGCTGGCGCTGCCACTCGTGTTAGCCGACGGCACCGCCTTTCCGCGACGAACAGAAATTGTGCTCATCACCATGGTCGTCATTCTCATTACACTGGTCGTACAAGGGCTCACGCTTGAGCCGATCATTCGCACTTTCAAATTTGTGCCAGAGCATTTGCATCAGGATGAAGAGCGACTGGCGCGTCGCGAAGCTGCGCGTCGAGGCGCAGAAGCATTGGAGGATATGTCGCGCGAACCGTGGGCCGATGCACGCGATGTGGAATGGCTCCGCTCAGAGTTGCGCGACCGTTTGCGGTTGCATGAACATCATGGGGGTGGAACGCCCGGTCGTCGCACGTTACGCGTGGGCATGATTCGCGCTGAGCGTCGCATGCTGATTCGGCTGCGCAACGAGGGTGCAATTTCGGACGAGGTACTGCGCGCGTTGGAGCAGGAGCTAGACCTCGAAGCAATACGCGTTGGCGCTGGCGACGAACGTTAGTTCCCGCTGATACTTTCGAGCGGCGCCGGAGCGCTCGTGGCGCCGTCGTCCAATCGCTCCGTGCGACTCAGCCGTTCGACGTCGATGGCCATCACGCCATCGGGCGCGCTGGTAAAGATGCTCGCAAACTTTGCATCCCAGCGCACGTCTTCATGCAAGTAGGACGATCGTGTCGTGACGCGCGTCGAAAATGTTGATTCATGCGCGCTGACAAACACCAGAATCTCTGCTTCTGCATCGGCGAGCAGCTTGGGTGTAACGCCGTGCAATGGACTCGTGGCGTTGATTGGATGGACAACCGTCCAGTGCAACGTGAATAACTCGACAGAGTCGCGTTCGAGCGCGAGTTCATGAAAGTTGCGCTCGCGCACGCCGTTGACCTCTTCGAACCACACGAGATTCACTCGCACTCTGACGTCGCTCAAGTCACCAGGCTGCACGTTGACCATACGAAACATCAATCCACGCCCACCATCGTACGGTGCAACAACGGCCGACTCGCTGAACTGGATGCGCATGCGTGGTCGCGTGAGACGCGCGATTAGCAATCCGCCAGCGGCAAGCAGTGTGAGCGGTCCGATGATCGACTCAAAAATCACTAACCACTGTGCTGTTGCGCCAACGGCATTGATGGCGCCAGTGCCGGTGGTGGTGAAAACCGCCACACTGTAGCTCAGTGCGCGCAGGAACGGATCGTCGAGTCCCAGGAGCTCGGTGCCGCGCAGTGCGCCTGGCCCCATTGCGACATAAGCGAGCGCGAAACAACCGTTGAGCAGCAGCATCAGCCCAACTAACCACGCGACGAATTGCGGCCAGCGCGCGTTGAGTGCGCTGAGATAAAAGTGCTCTGCTCGCTGTGCACCGAGTCCGTATTTCCGGCTTGTTGGCGTGCCGTCGCGATCGAGGAAGCGGCCGCGCGCGGCTTGTGCGACCACGCGACCAAATCCCAAGTCGGATGGTTCATGCGGTGCGGATGTTGGCGCGGTGTCGTTTGTAGCGTTTGCAGCTGCGGTCACGCGGGATGCCGGTGAGGGGTCTGGGACAAAGGTAACAATTATGCTACCGCATCACTTCGCCACCCGATAGCGCACAACCATCGGCACGTCGTCATTACCGAGCTCGGTGACGAGCACCCAGTCCCGTGCGCCGTCGAGTACGCGGGCGGAAATCGGCAGCGACGCCGCGCCAATCCGATGGCCACCGCGCGTAAACACATCCCATCGCGCGACAGTTGCACCGGCAGCAGCCACCGGACGAATCCAGAGCGTGCCATCACGAAGCATGCGCATGGACGTGAGCGGTGGGAAGGCCGAACGGTTCGCGGCAACGCTCATCATGTCGCGCATAAGTGGGGGGAGCGACGCCACATTGTCGACGCGCGATCGCTTCAGCACCATTGCACGCGCACTATCGTGTTCGGCGCTGGTGATCGCGCGCAATGGCATGTCGACGTTCAGCGTCCACGGTGTACCAGGCGAGGGAAATACTTCGACAGTGTAACGGCCACCGTTGCTGTGCGCGACATCGCCCGCCGACCCAACATCGGACACAACGTGCGGCGCGAATGGACCTGCCATGCGTTGCATGTCGCTCTTTGGCTCAAAGATCGATGGTGTGCGCACGCGCGCGAACACGCGTGGCGTGCCGGACGCTGGCACCGTGCGATACGTTGCAAGCACGGTGGCACCGACCGTTGCGGATGGCGGTACATCAATCACCACGAGCTCCGCGCCGAGCATCCACACTCCGTTCATGGTGTGCGGTGGCAT
>JAYTTR010000276.1:0-7059 GCA_043744935.1 Gemmatimonadaceae bacterium | reverse complement strand
CTCAATCCGCACACACCCATTGTGATCGCGACGGACCGGCGCATCGGACTTATTACGGCGCGAACGCGCGGCGCTGATTGTGCGGTCTTGGACGACGCTTTCCAGCATCGTCAGGCGCCCCGGATCGCGGATCTTGTGTTGCTGAGTGCGGACCACTGGAATGGTACGCTACGGCTGCTACCGGCCGGCCCATTTCGCGAACCAATGAGCGCGTTGCAACGTGCCGATGTTGCGGTGATCACTGTGAAAGCGGCTACCGATGTGCAAGTCGCGTTACTGCAAGCGGCGATCGTTCGCGAGGTACCACATATCGCGATCGCGATCATCAGGCTCGTGCCTGACACACTGCGGCTTGCTGCGTCCCTCGCGCACAATGTGCACCCGGTGCTGACGCGCGATCACGCGCAGGTGAAATCGCTCACGCATCCGGTGCCGTGGCTCGCTGGTCGCGACGTTGTCGTGGCGAGCGCGATCGGAGACCCACGTGCGTTCGAGGCGCAGTTACTGCGCGCTGGTGCGGTGTTGCGCCGCGTGCATCGCTTCCCTGATCATCACGTCTACACGTCCGAAGACGCGGCGGTCATTGCGCATGACGCCTCTGACAGCGATGGAGTGGTGTGCACGCTGAAAGACGCCGTCAAGCTTGCCCCGATTTGGCCTCGCGAAGCGGCGGCGCTTTGGTATCTTTCCCAGACAGTAGTAGTCGACCGAGGCGCCGAGGCGCTGGACCGTGTGTTTGCACGGGTGCTGGCGGCGCGCGCGGCTACTACTCCCACCGTCGGCTGAGCCGACACAAACCCGCCTCCATGGCTATTGACCTTCGCTTACCAACGAACAGCATCGTTCGGCCAGACAAAGATCGGTTCCTCGACGAAGTGAATCCGTTCGAAGCGATGATGTCGCGCTTTGATCGTGCGGCCGAGTTGCTGGATCTTGAGCCTGGTATTTACAAGATTTTACGCAATCCCGAAAAGCAGTTAATCGTTTCAGTGCCAGTACAGCTCGACAACGGTGAGGTCGAGGTCTTTACGGGGTATCGCGTGCTCTACAATACGTCGCGTGGTCCCGCGAAAGGTGGCATTCGGTTTGACATGAAGGTGACGCTTGAAGAGGTCAAGGCGCTGGCGGCGTGGATGACGTGGAAATGCGCGGTTGTGAACCTGCCGTTCGGTGGCGCGAAGGGTGGCGTCGTCTGTGATCCGCTGGGTATGAGCGTCGGTGAGCTCGAGCGCGTGACGCGTCGGTATACGAAAGGCATCATCTCACTGCTTGGTCCTGACACTGACGTGCCGGCGCCCGATGTGAACACAAACGAGCGCGTCATGGCGTGGGTGATGGACACGTATTCGATGCACGTCGGCCGAACGGAAAACGCTGTGGTCACCGGGAAGCCGGTGGAGATGGGTGGCTCGCTCGGTCGCAAAGAGGCCACGGGACGTGGCTGTATGCTCGTCACGCGCGAGGCGATGAATCACCTCGGCCTCAAGATGCAGGGTGCGACGGTTGCGGTGCAGGGATTCGGCAACGTCGGATCAATCGCGGCGAAGCTGTTGGCGCGCGAAGGGTGCCGAATTGTGGCCATTGGTGATCGGGCGGGCGCATTTCATAACGCGAAGGGCATTGATGTTGATGCGGCGATTGCATACGTCGCGAAGCATCGCTCGCTTGAAGGTTTTGACGGTGCGGATGCGATGAACCCCGACGATTTGTTGACTCTCGACGTCGATATCCTGGTGCCCGCCGCGCTGGAAAATGTGATCACGACGAAGAATGCTCCGAAGATTCGCGCGCGGTTGATCTGCGAGGGCGCGAATGGTCCGACAACGGCGGCGGCGGATCCGATTCTGGATGAAAAAGGTGTCTTCGTGATACCGGACATTCTGGCCAACGCGGGCGGTGTGACTGTATCCTACTTCGAATGGGTGCAGGATCGCATGGGGTATTTTTGGTCGGAAGACGATGTGAATGAGCGACTGGGCGGCATCATGACGCGCAGTTTTCAGGAAGTGCTGTCGCTTTCAAAACAACATCGCGTGAACATGCGCACCGCAGCATACATGACATCGATTAGCCGTGTGGCCACCGTGCATCGGTTGCGCGGGATCTACGCCTGACCGCATATCCACCGTGCGTGTGTCGATGGTCGTGGTTGGAAAACCCCGTCAGCAAGGGTTGGCCGATGCGATTCGTGATTACGAAGCACGAGCGGCGCACTATTGGCCGCTCGTGGTAATCGAGGTGAAAGATGAGCCAATGCGTAGCCTCAGCCCGACGGTGGTGCGTGATCGCGAAGCGGAACGTATTGCGGACCGCATTCCGATGGATACGCGCATCATTGTCTGTGACCCTGGCGGCGAGATGATGGAGTCGAGCGCGTTTGCCGTGTGGCTTGGTGCGTTTCGCGACGCAGCTCTCAGCGTTGCGTTCGTGATTGGAGGTGCGCATGGCGTTGGTGATGCCGTGCGACAACGCGCAACGCGGCGATTGTCCCTTGCACCCTGGACATTGCCGCACGAGCTCGCACGGCTTGTGCTTGCCGAGCAACTTTACCGTGCGGGTACGATCACGCGCGGCGAACCGTATCATAAATAATGAGCGACCAACACACGAACAGCGTCGACGAGTCGTTCATCGTGCGAACGGTGCCGCTGGGCGGCGGTGCATTGTCGCTGTCGTTGCAACGCGCGGACGTTCGCCACGAGTGGTTGGCGCCGCTTCCTCACGATGTCGCCTCGTGGCGTGCGCATGCAGAGCAGGTGCGCGAATCGCTTCACAGTGTTGATTGGCTCACGGCACTCTCCCCTGCAATCGTGGCCACGGGTCGCGCCGCAGCGCGAGTGGGTCGGGCTGCCTCTGGCGGTGTCGTTGTGACAACGGGTCAGCAACCCGGTCTCTTTGGGGGGGCGACGTATACGTGGAGCAAAGCGCTCGGTGCGCTTGCGATGGCGGATGAACTCGAAGCCGTGATTGGTATGCCCGTGGCGCCTGTCTTTTGGGCGGCGAGTGATGATGCCGATTGGTTAGAAGCGGCCGTCACGCACGTGTCGACGTCGCGTGGTCTCGTGTCGCTGTCGTTGCCCGGGCCTGCCACAGATGGTGTGGCGATGGCCGATGTGCCGCTGAACGACGTCGCTGATGTATTGGCGCGCTTGCGAACGGCCTGTGGGTCGATGGCGCACGGCGCAATTTTCGAACAGATCGAAGCAGCGTACGTGCCGCAGGCAACAATCGGTGCAGCATACCTGCAGCTGTTGCGCGCGCTCCTGGAGCCGCTCGGCATTGCCGTGCTGGATGCCGCACACGCAGCGGTGCGCGAAGCTGCTGATCCCTTCTTGCGGCGTGCGCTTGCGCACGCGCAGCCGGTTGCCGACGCGCTAGCGAAGCGGACCGATGCGATCCGTGTGGCAGGCTTCGAGCCACAGGTAGAGCCGATCGACGATCTGTCACTGGTGTTTCGAACACAACTGGGCTCGACAGGTCGCGCGCGCGATCGTGTTCGTGAGCGGATACCGGTTAAAGATGCAGCGCGTGTTGCGCGCGAAGCGGACATCGGATCACTCGGTGCGAACGTGCTCTTACGACCAGTGCTTGAACGTGCATTGTTGCCAACGGTGACCTATCTCGCAGGTCCCGGAGAATTGGCGTATTTCGCACAGGTGACTGCCGTGGCACAATCGCTACAGGTCGCGATCCCCATCGTTACCCCGCGATGGGCGGGTGAAGTTATCGAGACTGCGGCACTCGCAGAGCTGGAAAATTTGGATTTGGACGAAGGCTTATTGCGGGATCCCCACGCGATCGAAACAGCGCTCGCGGAGCGCGCCACCGACGAACGCGTGCGTGATGCGATTGATCGTCTGCGCGTGACGACGGAGACGCAGATACGCGCGGTGGGCGATGCCGTCGCACAAGCGGAGCATGTTGTGGCGGTGGAGGTCGTTCGCGGTTTGCAGCGTGATCTCGCGATAAAGCTCGATCGGTTTGAACGCCGCGTGCATGCGGGTGTGAAGCGTCGAGAAGGTACGCTGATGCAGCGGGCCGCATCATTGCGCGCGTCGTTACGCCCGCTTGGATCGTCACCAGAACGCGTGTTGAATTTGATACCGATGTTGGTACGACACGGCGTGGCGGTGTTCGATCGTATGCGAGCCGAGGCGGCGCTCCATGCGCGCGCGGTAGTGCGGGGCAGAGCCGACGCACCATGAGCGACACTTCGGATAGCCGCTCAGCAGCAACTGTCGGTGCCGGTATTCTGATTAGCCGGGTCTTGGGTCTGCTCCGCATCACCTTCTTTGCGCACTACTTCGGCGCGTCGAGTACTGCAGACGCATTCAATGCAGCAGGCAAGATTCCAAATGCCATTCGCAACTTGCTTGGGGAAGGCACGCTATCGGCGGCGTTTGTTCCCGCCTACAGTCGCATGCTTGCACGCGCTGATGACCGAGCATCGCGCGCGATGGCATCGGCTGTACTTGGCATTTTGTTGATCGCTGTTTCGATACTCACGATTCTCGGTATCGTCTTCGCGCCGTTGCTCACGCAGATTGCTGCACTGGGATGGGATGCACAGCAGCTCGCGCTCACGACGCAGTTAACACGCGTGCTGTTCCCCATGACGGGGCTCATGGTGTTGAGTGGGTGGTGTTTGGGCATTCAGAATTCGCATCGCCGGTTTTTTTGGTCGTACGCGAGTGCTGCTCTGTGGTCAGTCGCCCAAATCGCGTTACTGTGGGGATGGGGCGCGCACGCCGCCGACCTGGCGCAACTGGCGTGGTGGCTGGCGTGGGCGACGTTACTTGGCGCTGCTTTGCAAGTCGCGGCGCAATTGCCCGAGGTGTTCCGATTGCTGGGGCCAATTCGTCCAACGCTCGATCGCGCGGCCGAAGGCGTGCTGCCGATGCTGCGGAATGTTGTCCCGGTGGTCACCGCGCTCGGTGTTGTGCAAATCTCGTCGTTCATTGATCTGCAAATCGCAACGTTCTTGCCAACGGGTGCCGTGGCAAATCTGAATTACGCGAATGTGCTCGTGTTGTTGCCGGTCTCTATTTTTGGCGTGTCGGTGGCTGCGTCATCGCTGCCTGACCTCTCGCGTGACTCAGGCGCGATGGATATTGAGGCGCTGCTTGAACGTCTCCGCGGCGGTTGGCAGCGCGTGCTCTTTTACATCGTGCCCAGCGCGGTCGCCTGTATTGCATTTGGCGACTATTGCGTAGGAATCATTTATCGCGGGGGCGCGTTCGGGGCATCGCAGCAGCGTGAGGTGCACGCGGTACTTGCCGCCTTCGCGTTGGGGCTCGTGAGTTTCGGATCGGTGAAATTGCTTTCGTCGGTGTACTATGCCTTGCAGGACTACAAGACTCCACTGCGCTCTTCGATTGTCAGTATTGCGGTGTCCGCTGCTGCGTCTATTGCTCTCGCGTATCCGTTGCGTCATTCGGTGTACGGTGCGGCGGCGATCGCGCTGGGAACGGCACTCGGCTCTTACGTGAATCTCTCGCTGCTCGTGCGCGGGTTACATCGTCGTCTTGGCTCTCTCTATACGACAACGATGTGGATCGGCACGCGCCGCATCGTGCTTGCATCGACGTGCGGCGCTGCGGTTGCGTTCGGCATGCGAGTTGTGCAAGCATCGCAGTGGCCCACGGCACATCCGCGACTTGTTGGTCCGCCGATACTGCTGGCGTTTGTTGCAATGTACGTCGTGTCGGCGTGGTGGATGGGCTCGGGAGAAGCTGCTCGCTGGCTACGTCGTGCACCGCGAACTGCCGTCAATGGCCACTGAACATCTTCCTCAGGGTGAGGGCGGCACCGTCATGCCGGTGCCCGATGACGAGTGGACACAGGACGCCACCCGCCGCGGCATGCCGGCATCGGTCGCCGTCAAACTGCCGCATTTGCCGGATGGACCCGGCGTATATCTCTGGAAAGATGTCGATGGGCAGGTGCTGTATGTTGGCAAGGCAAAGCGATTGCGGTCACGCGTGCGCAGTTATTGGGCACAAGACCATGAGTCAAGTCCGAAAACACGTGGCCTGCTGCGAAAAGTGCGTGACCTTGAGACCATTGTTGTGCCGACCGAAGCGCACGCATTGATTCTCGAAGCGACGCTCATCAAGGAATACCGGCCACGATTCAACATCGCGTTGCGTGATGACAAGTCGTACCCGTACATCAAGGTGACCGTGCAGGAGCCGTTTCCCCGTGTCATGGTAACACGCCGACTGCTCGATGATGGAGCGCGTTATTTCGGTCCGTATACCGATGTTGGCGGAATGCGCAAAGCACTCAATGTCGTCAAACGGCTTTTCACCGTACGGTCGTGTCACTACGCACTTTTGCGAGAAGCCCCAGAACGACCATGTCTTGACTATTTCATCAAGCGTTGTCAAGCGCCATGTGTCGGATACCAATCGAGCACGGACTATCGCGCGATGATCGACGAGGTGGTGTGGTTTCTCGATGGCCGCGCAAGCGAGGTCGTTCACCGCGTGCGGGCTCGCATGCTGGAAGCGTCTGCACAAATGGATTTTGAGCGCGCGGGTGAGATGCGCGATGCGTTACGCCATCTCGAAAAAATGGAAGAACCGACTGTCGTCCTTGAGGTCGAAGGCGGAGATCGCGACGTGGTGGGCTATGCGCGAGACGGCGAGGATGCGTGTGTAGTCGTCTTACGCATTCGCGGCGGTACACTCTTGGCGCGCGATCATCGCCTGCTCGAACACGCTGAAGGAGAGGAGGACGGAACGGTGCTCGGCGCGTGCCTCGCGCAGTGGTATCGGACCGCAGAATCGCGTGCGGCCGACTTGCTTGTTCCGTTCGACTTTGCGGATCGCGAATCGCTGGAAGCGTCGCTCGAGACGACGCGCGTTCGTGTGCCGCAGCGCGGACCGCGTCGCGCGCTCGTGGATCTCGCTGATCAAAACGCGCGACACTTGCTTGAGGAATTCAAGCTCGCCGCACTCGAGGCGGACGAACGCGCCGTCGATCCGGTGTACGAGTTGCAACGAGAGCTTGGTTTGCCGCGATTGCCACGATCGCTGATCTGTTTTGATATTTCAC